>NZ_JAGGPD010000346.1:356-3367 GCF_018613995.1 Microbacterium sp. ISL-103
ACGACCGGAACCGGAACGGGTTCCACCACATCGGGTGACGACGGCATCCTCGGCGGCACCCAGGTCACCGCCCCGATCACTCTTCCGATCACGATCGGCGGCAACGCCATCTCGGTGGTCGGCGAGACCACGGTCACCGACCCCGGAACGGATCCTGGAACGGATCCCGGAACCGACCCCGGAACCGACCCCGGAACCGACCCGGGAACCGACCCCGGAACGGATCCCGGAACCAACCCAGGAACCGACCCCGGCACGAGCCCGGGCACGGACCTCGGAACGACCGTGACCGCATCGGTCACCGGCGAGGCGGCCGTGACCGCCGCCGGCTCCGCCCAGGGACTCGCTGCCACCGGCGGCATCTCCTCGCTCGGCTTCGCACCGGTCGCTGCACTCCTGCTCCTCCTCGGAGCCGGCCTGCTGCGCCGTCGTCACGTGACGGCTTAGCCGCAGACCCCGGCGGTGCCGTCATCCTCGGGGGAGGAGATGCGGCATCGTCGGTGTGCGGATCCGTGACGCGATGAGCGTGGGTCCCCAGCCCAGCCCGCAGTCTGCGATGCCGCACAACTCACGGATGCCCCGCGTCCCCAGCGCGGGGCATCCGTCGCGCCCTCCTTCGTCCTCAGCGGTTCGCCCACCACTGCGACGAGAACGCCCCGGACACGCAGAACGCCCCCTGTCCCAAAGGACAGGGGGCGTTCGAGAGCGTCGCGCCTTACTTGGCGGCGACGACCTGCAGCGTGATGACTGCGGTCACGTCGTCGTGCAGACGAACCGTGGCCTCGTGCTCACCGATCGACTTGATCGCCGACGGGATGTGCACCTTGCGCTTGTCGATCGAGCCGAGACCCGCGGCTGCGACAGCATCCGCGATGTGATCGGTCTTGACCGAGCCGAAGAGGCGACCCTCGTTGCCGGCCTTGACGGCCAGACGCACCTTGGTGCCCTCGAGGGAGTTCTTCAGGGCCACGGCCTCGTCGCGGTCGTGGATCGCGCGAGCCTGACGAGCAGCCTGGATCGAAGCGACCTGCTTTTCGCCACCGCGGGTCCACGCCGTAGCGAAGCCCTGGGGGATGAGGTAGTTACGGGCGAACCCGTTCTTGACCTCGACCACGTCACCGGCGCTACCAAGCCCGGCGACCTCGTTCGTGAGAATCAGCTTTGCCATCTCGATACCCCTTACCGGCCGGCGCCAGCGTAGGGCAGGAGCGCCATCTCGCGCGCGTTCTTGATCGCGGTGGCGATCAGACGCTGCTCCTGCACCGAAACACCGGTGATACGACGGGCACGGATCTTGCCGCGCTCCGAGACGAACTTACGGAGGGTGGAGACATCCTTGTAATCGATGACTCCGACCCGGATCGACTTCGCGGGAGCGGCGTTCTTAGCGCCCTTCCGCGGCTTGCGGCGGTCGCCGCTCGACTTTCCAGCCATTGTTTTTCCTTAATGATGAGACGGATGCCGAGGCATCCGGAGATCCTGTTTCAGAAGGGGGTGTCGTCGCCGAAGCTGCCAGGAGTGCTCCAGGCATCTGCGCTCGTCGACGAGCCGGGCGTAGACCACGGCTCTTCCGACACCTGCTGCTGCTGAGCGGGACGGGACTGTCCGCCGCCGCCGCCACCGCCACCACCGGTCGACGCCGCACGGGTGACCTGCGCGGTCGCGTACCGAAGCGAGGGGCCGATCTCGTCGACCTCCAGCTCGATCGCGGTGCGCTGGTTGCCCTCGCGGTCCTGGTAGGAGCGCTGACGCAGACGGCCCTGCGCCATGACGCGCATACCCTTGGTCAGCGAACCCGCCACGTGCTCGGCGAATTCACGCCAGACCGACGCACGGAGGAACAGCGCTTCGCCGTCCTTCCACTCGTTGGCGGCGCGATCGAAGTTCCGAGGCGTCGAAGCGATGGTGAAGTTCGCCACCGGCAGTCCGTTCTGCGTGTAGCGCAGCTCGGGGTCGGCCGTGAGGTTGCCCACCACGGTGATGACTGTTTCGCCGGCCATCGGACTCAGGCCTTCGCAGCCTTGGCGGCCTTGCGGGCAGCCTTCTCTTCGGAGCGCTTGGCCTCCGAGGCGACCATCGCCTGAGCTTCCTCAGAACGGAGGACCTTGGTGCGCATGATCTGCTCGTTCAGCTTCAGCTGACGGTCGAGCTCCTGCGTGGCCTCGCTGGTTGCCGTGAAGTTGACGACGGCGTAGATGCCCTCGTTCTTCTTCTGGATCTCGTAAGCCAGACGGCGCTTGCCCCAGATGTCGACCTTGTCAATCGAGCCACCATCGTTGGTGATGACCTTCAGGAACTTGTCGAGCGTAGGGGCTACCTGGCGCTCGTCGATCTCGGGGGTCAGAATGACCATGAGTTCGTACTGGTGCGTCACTTACCCACCTCCTTCGGACTAGAACGGCTTCCGGGACTTTCCCGGAAGCAGGAGGGTGTGTGCACGTCATCCGCCGAGCCACCCGAGTGGGTGCCTGATGGCAGACAACCTTGACAGTGTAGCGGAGAAACCTCCGGCCTGCCTCCACGAGGTCGGCCCCTGAGTTGGCATGCTGGAGGACGTGCGTGCCGACACTCGGCGCGCGCGCGACCGAAGGGGGAAGCGCCATGCGCGTCAACAAATGGGGGGTCGGCATCGTCCTGGCCGCCACCGTATTGCTCACCGGCTGTTCCGCGGGCTCTGAAGAGCCGGCCGACGAGAAGCCCGCCGCCGGTGCGGAGGAATCCACCGCACCCGAGTCCGACTGCCCCGAGCTGACCGACGGTGCGACCATCGAGGGTGCCGTCCTCGCGGAATGCGTCACCGCCGCGATGACCGACACCGATGGATTCGCCGCGAAGATGACCACGCTCGGAATGGAGTCGACCAGCCTCTTCAGCCCGGCCGACGACGCGATCCAGACCGACACGAGCTTCGGCTCGATCATCGTCATCGGTGAAGACGCCTGGGTCAAGACCGCGACCGGAGAGTGGCAGGTCGCCGACCCGTCGTCCGACGATCAGGAGATCAGCGCGCT
>NZ_JAGGPD010000347.1 GCF_018613995.1 Microbacterium sp. ISL-103
GCCAGCGCGCTGCGCCCACGACTGATGATCGCCGACGAGCCCACGAGCGCACTCGATGCGACCGTGCAGCGCAAGGTGCTGGATCTGCTCGACGAGCTGCGCCGAGAAGAGGGCACGAGCATCCTGCTCGTCACGCACGACCTCGGCGTCGCCGCCGATCGGGCGCAGCGGCTCGTCGTGCTGAAAGACGGGCGCATCGTCGAGCAGGGGCCGAGCGCGCAGGTGCTCGCCGAGCCCTCCGACGCGTACACCAGGCAGCTGCTCGCCGACGCTCCGGCGTTCACGACGGGGTTCCGTCGACCCGAGGCCCCTCCGTTCCTCCGCGACGCCGCAGCGGTGGCCGCCGAGAATCCGTTCGCGATCACCGCCACCAGTCTCGTCAAGGAGTTCAGGGTCGCCGGCCGCGANNACCGGGCGGCTGATCACCCGCTTCCACGAGCCGGATGCCGGCGCGATCGAGATCGACGGCAGCGATGTGACCGGGCTGTCGGGGCAGCGCCTGCGGGCGTTGCGACGTCGCATCCAGCTGGTCTATCAGAACCCGTTCGCGTCGCTGGATCCGCGGCAGCAGGTCGTCGACATCATCGCCGAGCCGCTGCAGAACTTCGGTGTGGGATCGCGCACCGAGCGCAGAGACCGGGCGCTCGCTCTGATCGACAGGGTGTCGCTGCCCGGCGATCTCGCCCACCGCACGCCGCGCGAGCTCTCGGGAGGCCAGCGGCAGCGCGTCGCGATAGCCAGGGCGCTCGCGATCGATCCCGAGATCGTCGTGCTCGACGAGGCGGTGTCCGCCCTCGACGTCACGGTGCAGGCGCGCATCCTCGAACTGCTCACCTCTCTGCAGGCCGAGCTCGGCCTCACCTACCTCTTCATCTCGCACGACCTCGCCGTCGTCCGCAGGATCAGCCACACCGTCTCGGTGATGCGCCGCGGACGCATCGTCGAGGAGGGCGTGACCGAAGAGCTCTTCCACGACCCGCAGCACGACTACACCCGGGAGCTGCTCGCAGCGGTGCCCGGACGAACGGAGCAGCCCGCATGACCACCGGTCCCACCATCGCCTTCTTCACCCGGCTGCTCGACGATGCCTCGCCCGCCGAGCGCTACGCGCTGGCCACCGAGCAGATCCGGCACGCCGAGCGACACGGCATCGGCCGGGCCTGGGTGGCGCAGCACCATTTCCGCGCCGCGGAGGGAGGCCTGCCCTCACCGCTCGTCTACCTCGCGAACGTCGCAGCGCACACCTCGCGCATCCGCCTCGGCACGGGCGTCGTCACGCTGCCGCTGGAAGACCCGGTGCGCGTCGCCGAGGATGCGGTGGTCGCCGACCTGCTCTCGGGCGGCCGCATCGACCTCGGCCTCGGCAGCGGCGGAACCCCCTCGTCGTTCGTGCCGTTCGGCGAGGACGTGCGCGACAAGGCACCCACCTACGACCGCAAGCTGCGGCTGCTGCTCGATGCGCTGTCGGGGCGCGACATCGGCGCCGACAACACTCTGTATCCGGATGCCGGCACGCTCGCCGACCGCATCTGGCAGGCGACGTTCTCGGCACCGGGCGGCCATCGGGCCGGCATCCACGGGCACGGCCTGCTGCTCTCCCGCACCCAGCCGCGGTCGACGGATGCTCTGCACGCACCGCTCTCGGCGCTGCAGGATCCCATCATCGACACCTACCTCGACGCCCTCCCCGACGGGGTCGCGCCGCGCATCACCGCCTCGCGCACGGTGTTCGTCGCCGACGATCGCGCCGAGGCGCTGCGCGTCGCGGAGGTCGGCCTGCGCCGCGCCGCCGAGGGGTTCCGCCGTCAGGGCCAGACGATCCCCGGCGACAGTCTCGACGAGCTGATCGTGGCGCTCGACACGCATCTCGGCACCCCCGAAGAGGTCGCCGAGTCTCTCGCCGCCGACGCCACCCTCGGACGCGCGACCGAAGTGGCGTTCCAGGTGCACTCGGTCGATGCCCCTCACGAGCACGTCCTGCGCTCGATCGAGCTCTTCGCCGAGCAGGTCGCACCGGCCCTCGGCTACACCCTCACCGACACCATCAAGGAGACAGCATGACGCACGACATCGTCGACCGGATCGTGGGGGTGACGCCCGAGCTCGACGCGCTGCGGCGCCGCCGCCCCGTCACCAGGGAGCAGCTGCAGGCGAGCTTCGACGCGCTCTTCGCTCCGGTCTCGACCGCGCACGTGTCGCAGGCCGAGCGCGAGCTCGTCGCGGCGTTCGCGACGCTGCTCGCGGGCGACACCGATGCGACGGCCGCGTTCTACGCCGGGCGTGCGCAGGCGATCGACCCGCAGCTCGCGGCGATCGTGATCGCCGAGGCGGATGCCCGAGCGGTGCCCGGTCCCTTCGGCTCGTACACCGAGGCAGGTCTGCAGGCCGAGAACACCGAGGGAGCGCGATACACGCCGTCGGCGCAGGTCGTCGACGCGCTCGGTGAGCGGCTCGCCGCCGCCCTCGCGCACACCCACCTGCTGGTGCTGCGTCCGCGCGAGGCGTCGGGCGCAGACATCCAGCGGCTGGTGGACGCGGGCTGGTCGGCCGACGGCATCGTCACCCTGTCGCAGCTGGTGTCGTTCCTCGCTTTCCAGCAGCGTGTCATCACGGGCCTGAGTGTCCTTCAGAAGGGAATCGCCGCATGACCGTTCTCCTGCAGGACATCGCACCGCACCCCGAGGCGTTCACGCGCGGCGAGGTCGGCTGGACCCCGCATCTGCCGCCGCTCGCGGAGGCGGAGCTGACCGAGCGCCACTACGACGGCCTCGTCG
>NZ_JAGGPD010000348.1 GCF_018613995.1 Microbacterium sp. ISL-103
CCCCTCTTCCTCGACGAGACCCAGCAGCAGCGAGAGGATCTCTGCCTGGATGGTGACGTCGAGGGCGGTCGTCGGCTCGTCGGCGATGAGCAGGCGGGGGCGGCAGGCGAGGGCCATCGCGATCGCCACGCGCTGCCGTTGCCCGCCGGAGAGCTGATGGGGGTATCGGTCGACGAGCGACTCGGGGTCGGGCAGGCGCACTCGCGCCGCCTCCTGGATCGCTCGCTCGCGAGCCTCCCGGCGACTGATGCCCTCGTGGATGCGGATCGATTCCGCGATCTGACGACCCACCGTGCGGATGGGGTTGAGCGCGGTCCGCGGCTCCTGGAAGACGATGCCGATCTCGTCGCCGCGGAGCCTCGCGAGCTCCCGATCCGGCATGCCGATCAGCTCGGTGCCGTTCCAGCGGATGCTGCCGCTCGCGACCGCTCCGTCGGGAAGAAGTCCGAGCACAGCGAGTGCGGTCAGGGACTTGCCCGACCCCGACTCTCCGATCAGGCCCAGCCGGGTGCCGTCCGGCACCTCGAACGAGATGCCGTCGACGACGGTGCGTCCGTCGATGCGGATGACGAGGTCTGTGACGCTGAGGCTCATGCGATCACCGCCGGGGTGTGGATCTCGGCCGCGCGGTGCCGCAGCGTCGGATCGGTGGCCTCGCGCAGGCCGTCGCCGAGCAGGTTGAGCGCGAGCACGGTGATCGTGATGGCGAGTCCCGGCCAGATGACCGAGAGCGGATGCACGCCGATGTAGCGCTGCAGGTCGGCGAGCAGCAGGCCCCAGCTCGGCTCGACCACCGAGGCTCCGAAGCCCAGGTACGACAGGCCTGCCTCGGCGAGAACGGCGACCGCCATCGACCATGACAGCTGAACGATGAACACGGGGGCGACGTTGGGGAGCAGATGGCGGCCGAGGCTCTGCCCCGTGGTGAGTCCGGACGCTCGAGCGGCGAGGACGAAATCGCTCTGCTGCACCCGGCGCAGCTCGGGCCTGGTGACACGGGCGATGTTGACGCCGAAGCCGATGCCGACCGACCAGATCACCACCCACAGTGAGCCTCCCCACACCGACGAGATCATCATGGCGATGATCAGCACCGGGAAGGCGATCAGGATGTCGACGAGCACAGCGACCGTCTCGCGCAGCCAGCGCGCGGTGAGCGCGCCGAGGGCTGCGAGGGCGACGCCGACGAGAGTCGCGACGAGGCCCGCGCCGACACTCACGAAGATGGTCGTGCGCGATCCCGCCATGAGGAGACTGAGGATGTCACGGCCGGTGTCGTCGGTGCCGAGCAGATGCGGCCAGCTCGGAACCGCCCAGCGGTCGCGGACGTCGGACTCCCGCGGGTCGAACGGGGTCCACACCACCGAGACGAGGGCTGCGAGGGCGACGACGGCGACGACGATGAGACCGAATCGGCCGGTGCCGGTGCGCCAGAGTCTGGGCAGCCAACCGGGCATCATGCCTCCCGCTGTCGTGGGTCGATGGCCCGGTGGATGAGGTCGACGAGGAACCCGACCACGAGCACGAAACCGGTGAGCACGAGCAGCTCGCTCTGCACCTTGATCAGGTCGCGCGTTCCGACGTCGGCGACGAGCATGCGTCCGATACCCGGCAGGGTGAACAGCTGCTCGATCACGACCGAGCCGACGATGATGCCGGCGATCTGGAGCCCGAGGACCGTGATGATCGAGAGGCCGACGGCGGGGATGCCGTGCGAGATGAGCGCACGGGTGCGAGTGAGACCCTTCGCTGCGGCGGTGCGGACGAAGTCCTGACCGGCCGCCTGCAGCGTCGCGCTGCGGACGAACCGCATGAGCATCGCGCCCTCCACGATGCCGATGGTCAGGGCGGGCAGCAGAAGTGACTCGATCGCCTTCCCCGGTGTGCTCCATCCGGTGCGGGGGAACCCCTGAGGGGGGAGCCAGCCGAGCCAGACCGAGAAGACGACGATCAGCATCATCCCCGCCCAGACGACCGGCACCGCGGCCAGGGCCTGAGCGCCGACGCTGAGGGCCGTGCCGCCACGGCCGCCGCGACGGAGGGCCGCTAGGATCCCGAACGGCACGGCGATGAGCACGGCGATCAGCAATGCCATGATGCCGAGCGGAACCGTCACCTGCGCCTTCTCGAGGAGCTCCTCGCCGACCGACGCGCCGGAGAGCAGCGAGGTGCCGAGATCGCCTCGGAACAGTCCGCCTATCCACTCTGCGTACTGCGTGGGAAGCGGCCGGTTCAGGCCGAGCGATTCGCGGAGCGCCTCGACCTCGGCGGGGGAGGCCTGGGTTCCCGCGATGAGCTGTGCGACGTCTCCGGGAAAGACCCGGAGCGTCAGGAAGATCAGCGCACTCGACACGAGGAGCCCTGCGACGAGCAGGACTCCTCGGACGAGCGCGTAGCGGATCACGACGTGCGCGTCGTCACTTCTCGGTGGCGACGGTGACGCCGGCCAGGTTGATTCGCGAGTTGATGGAGTCCTCGGGGAACCCGGACACGAGCGGGCTCACCGCGGTGATCGTCGCTCCGTTGTACAGCCAGTCGGCCGCGTGGTCTTCCGAGACGATACGGGCGGCCTCGGCGAGCAGATCGGCCGACTTGTCGGGGTCGACCTCGGCGAGCGCCTGCGTGTAGAGCTCCTGCACCTCGGCGTTGTCGTATCCGAAGTAGTAGTCCGGGTTCGCGAAGTTGCCGAAGTCCCGAGGTTCGACGTGCAGCACGAAGCTCAGGTCGTAGTCGTGGTTGGTGTAGACGTCCTCGAGCCAGGTCGGGAACTCGACCGAGTCGACCTTGAGCGTCACGCCGACCTTCTGGAAGTCGGAGATCAGCACCTTCGGAACGGTGGTGCCGTAGAAGCTCGGGATCGTGAGAGTGAGTTCGAGATCCTCCTGACCTGCCTCCGCGAGCAGCTCCTTGGCCTTCTCGGGGTCGTAGGAGATCACATCCGAGAGGTCTTCGTAACCGGGATCGAGCTCGGGGATCGGGCCGTACAGCGTGGAACCCGATCCGACGGCCTCGACGAGAGCCTCGTGATCGATGGCCAGACGCAGTGCCTCGCGCACCTTGATGTCGTCGAGAGGGGCTTTGGCGTTGTTGAAGGCCAGGGTGGCCTTGTCGGTCGTGCGGCCGGTGGTGAGGCTGAAGTCACCGGAGTCCTCGAGCTGAGGCGCGAGGTTCGGGTCGACGGCCGTGAGCACCTGCACGCCGCCGTCGAGAGCGGTGTTCACGCCGGCGGTGAAATCGGGGATGTACTGGAACTCGACCTCGGCGACGCCTGCGGGCTCGCCCCAGTAGGCCTCGTTGCGCGCGAACGTGATCGAGCTGCCCTTGCTCCACCGGGTCAGGGTGAAGGGGCCCGTGCCGTTCTCGGCGGTCTTGAGGTCGGTCGTGTCGCCCTTCTGGAACACCAGGCCCGCGGGGCCAGTGAGCGAGAAGAGGAAGTTCTGGTTCGGCTCGGAGAGCACGATCTGCACCGTCGTCGCATCCGGAGCGGTGATCGATGCGACCGAGGCGAACTCCGCGTTGCCCTGCAGAGTCGCGTCGGTGCGGACCGCCTCGTACGAGGCGACCACATCGGCGGACGTGAGTGCGGTGCCGCTGTGGAACGTGATGCCCTCGTTCAGCGTGAACGAGTAGGTGAGCCCGTCCTCCGAGACCTCGTAGTCGGAGGCGAGCCGCGGTTCGATCTCGTTCTCCTGCGAGCGGCTGACGAGACCCTCGTAGATATTGTCGATGAGGATCTGCTCGAGCGCCGCACCGCTGGTGTGGCGGATGTCGAGGTTGGTGGGCTCGAGGACCAGACCGACCTGGAGCGTGGCGTTCGGATCCGGCTCGCCCACAGGCTCCGTGGTCTCGGGGTCTGCAGCGCCTGCGCAGGCGGTGAGGACGATGGCGCTCGCCGCGATCGCGGAGATCAGCGCGAGTCGTCGCGTACGTCGGAACATGGGTTGTTTCCTCTCGGTGCGGCAGTTGCTGTGTGCCGGTGGATCGAGCCTAGGGATGTGTCGGGTGGGTGAGGGCGGAATGTGGAACGGAACGTCACATTCCGCCGGAGGGGATGCGGGACGAGATCAGTGACGCCAGTTCTGCGGGCGCGGTCTCCTGGACGTTGTGGGTCGCCTGGACGGCGGTGACATGGGCATCGGGCAGCCGGCTGCCGAAGTCCTCGGCATCCGCGGCGCTGACGAAGCCGTCGATCGCCCGGACGAGCGTGACCGGAGCCGTGGTCTGCGCGAGGTCTTCCCACCCGCTCGTGTGGAGCACGGATGGAGCCGAGGCGTCACCGGTGGCGTGCGCCGCCAGAGCCTGGGCGGCGAGATGGGCGAAGTGATGCTTCCACTCGACCCTGCCGTCGTCGCGCACACGGGTGTTCAGGAACACTCCTCGCTCGGTGTCGGAGCGAGCGCCGCCGAATCCGAACGCGATCGCACGGTCGACGAGCTCGTCACGGGAGTCGAAGTCGGTCGGTCCTGCATAGAAGTCGCGCAGCGCGGCGGGCCCCGCTGATGTGTCGATGCCGGGGGTGATGTCGACGACGATGAGTTCGGAGACGAGGTCGGGGCGTGCTGCGGCGAGAGCAGCGCCCGTGAGGCCTCCCAGCGACTGCCCGACGACGAGCTGAGGGCCGCCGGCCCAG
>NZ_JAGGPD010000349.1 GCF_018613995.1 Microbacterium sp. ISL-103
ACCGAACTGCGCCTTACCACCGAGCGGCTGCTGGGTGATCATCGAGTACGGGCCCGTCGAACGCGCGTGGATCTTGTCGTCGACCAGGTGGTGGAGCTTCAGGATGTACATGTAGCCCACCGAGATCGGCGCCGGGAACGGCTCGCCGGAGCGGCCGTCGAACATCTGGGCCTTTCCGGTGGAGTCGATCAGACGGATGCCGTCGCGCGTCGGGATGGTCGCGTCGAGGAGACCAGCGATCTCCTCCTCGCTCGCACCGTCGAACACCGGGGTCGCGACCTTGGTGCCGGGGGCGGCTTCGAAGGCGTCCTTCGGGAGCTTGGTAGCCCACTCGGGGGTGCCCTCGACCTTCCAACCCTGCTTCGCGATCCACCCGAGGTGGGTCTCGAGGACCTGGCCGAAGTTCATTCGACCCGGGATGCCCAGCGGGTTCAGCACGATGTCGACCGGCGTTCCGTCCGCGAGGAACGGCATGTCCTCGATCGGGAGGATCTTCGCGATGACACCCTTGTTGCCGTGACGACCGGCGAGCTTGTCACCCTCGGTGATCTTGCGCTTCTGGGCGATGTAGACCACGACGCGGCGGTTGACGCCGGAGCCGAGCTCGTCGTCGCCGTCTTCGGCGTTGAACTCCTTGACGGCGATGATCGTGCCCTGCTCGCCGTGGGGCACCTTCAGAGAGGTGTCACGGACCTCGCGGCTCTTCTCGTTGAAGATCGCGCGGAGCAGACGCTCTTCCGCCGACAGCTCGGTCTCGCCCTTGGGCGTGACCTTGCCGACGAGGATGTCGCCGGGGCGGACCTCGGCACCGATGCGGATGATGCCGCGCTCGTCGAGGTCCTTGAGCAGCTCGGGGCTGACGTTGGGGAGATCACGGGTGATCTCCTCCTTGCCCAGCTTCGTGTCGCGGGCGTCGACCTCGTACTCCTCGATGTGGATCGAGGAGAGGGTGTCGTCCTTCACCAGGTCCTGGCTCAGGATGATCGCGTCCTCGAAGTTGTAGCCCTCCCACGTCATGAACGCGACGAGGAGGTTCTTTCCGAGTGCCAGCTCGCCGTTCTCGGTGGCGGGGCCATCGGCGATGACCTCTCCGACCTCGACGCGGTCGCCCTCATTGACGACGACCTTCTGGTTGTAGGACGTGCCCTGGTTCGAGCGGTCGAACTTGCGCAGGTGGTAGTCCTGCGTGCCACCCTCGTCGAGCATGACGGTGACGCGGTCTGCGGAGACCTCGGAGACGACACCCGGCTTCTCGGCCGTGAGCACGTCGCCGGCGTCGATGGCGGTGTAGCCCTCCATACCGGTTCCGACGAGCGGCGAGTCGCTGCGCAGCAGCGGCACAGCCTGACGCTGCATGTTGGCACCCATGAGGGCGCGCTGTGCGTCGTCGTGCTCGAGGAAGGGCACGAGCGAGGTCGCGACCGACACCATCTGGCGCGGCGAGACGTCGATGTATCCGATGTCCTCCGGGAGGAACATGTCGACCTCGCCGCTGCCGCCCTTGGGGCGGGCCAGGACGTGGCTCTCGATGAAGCGACCGTTCTTGTCGAGCGGGGCGTTGGCCTGCGCGATGTTGAAGTCGACCTCTTCGGAAGCCGTCAGGTAGTCGATGTCCTCGGTGACGACGCCGCCCGTGACCTTGCGGTACGGGGTCTCGATGAAGCCGAACGAGTTGATGCGCGCGAAGGTCGCGAGAGCACCGATCAGACCGATGTTCGGGCCTTCAGGAGTCTCGATGGGGCACATGCGGCCGTAGTGCGACGGGTGGACGTCACGGACCTCGACACCTGCGCGGTCACGGCTCAGACCACCGGGTCCGAGAGCCGAGAGACGGCGCTTGTTGGTCAGACCCGCGAGCGGGTTGTTCTGATCCATGAACTGCGACAGCTGCGACGTTCCGAAGAACTCCTTGATCGCGGCGACGACGGGGCGCACGTTGATCAGGGTCTGCGGCGTGATCGCCTCGATGTCCTGCGTGGTCATGCGCTCGCGGACGACGCGCTCCATGCGGGAGAGACCGGTGCGGACCTGGTTCTGGATCAGCTCGCCGACCGCGCGGATGCGACGGTTGCCGAAGTTGTCGATGTCGTCGGTCGCGATGCGGATGTCGGCCTTCTTGCCCGAGCGGATGCCGGGGAAGGTCTCTTCCGTGCCCGCGTGCAGACGCACGAGGTACTTGATCGTCGCGACGATGTCCTGGACGGTGAGGACCGAGTCCGTCAGCGGGGCGTCGAGGCCCAGCTTGTGGTTGATCTTGTACCGGCCGACCTTCGCGAGGTCGTAGCGCTTCGGGTTGAAGTAGAAGTTGTCCAGCAGCGCACGGGCGGCCTCGGCGGCGACCTGCTCGCCCGGACGCAGCTTGCGGTAGATGTCGCGGAGCGCATCTTCCTTCGTGACGATGGTGTCCTTCGCGAGCGTCTCCTCGATCGAGGTGTAGCCGGCGAACTCCGTGAGGATCTCTTCGCTGGTCATGCCCAGCGCCTTGAGGAACACGGTGACGGACTGCTTGCGCTTGCGGTCGACGCGCACGCCGACCTGGTCGCGCTTGTCGATCTCGAACTCGAGCCATGCACCACGGCTCGGGATGACGCGCGCCGACACGATGTCCTTGTCGGACGTCTTGTCGGGGGTCTTGTCGAAGTAGACGCCCGGGGAGCGCACGAGCTGCGACACGACGACGCGCTCGGAGCCGTTGATGATGAACGTGCCCTTGTCGGTCTGCAGCGGGAAGTCGCCCATGAAGACCGTCTGGGTCTTGATCTCACCCGTGAGGTGGTTCATGAACTCGGCCTCGACGTACAGCGGAGCGGCGTAGGTCTTGCCACGCTCCTTGCACTCCTCGATCGAGTACTTCTCCGGCTCGAGGTACGGGTTCGTGAACGACAGCTGCATCGTCTCGCCGAGGTCCTCGATCGGAGAGATCTCCTCGAAGATCTCGCCGAGGCCGCTGTTCTCGTTCACGTCGGTGCGGCCGGCCTTCTTGGCCTCTGCGACACGAGCCTTCCAGGCGTCGTTGCCGACGAGCCAGCCGAAGGATTCGGTCTGCAGAGCCAGAAGGTCAGGGACCGTCAGCGTGTCGGAGATCTTGGCGAACGAAAGACGGGATGCTCCGCGTCCGTTCTTAGTGGTGGTGGTGGTGGATGCGTTGCGAGCAGCAGCCAAGGGAATAACCTCCGTGAGCCCCGCAGGGCTTCTCGATTCCTTTGTCGTCAGGTGAGTGTGCGCCCGAATGCTCAACGAGCTGCCGACCACCATATGAGGGCAGGGAGAAGCGAGCGCAACTACCAACTATACGCACGATCTTGCGACATGGCAAGCTCGATCCTTGACCTTCTTCGGATGCTGCGGTATTGGCACCCGGGAACCCGGAGATTCCGGCGGGTCAGACCCAGGTCCAGGTGACGAGGATCGACTCGGCGACGCCCACCCGATCCGCTGCGGAGACCGAGTCGCTGAACGAGAACGTCACGATGTAGGTCTGGTCGTCGGTGCTGACGTAGTACTGCTCGACACCGTAGTCCGTGCCTTCGCTCGACAACGCCGCCGACAGGTGCGCCGATTCGGATCCTGCGATCGTCACCCGGTCGTTCACCGTGATGTCGGTCGCGCCCACGGACTCGAGCTCCTTCACACCGGCGCTCTCGACGACATCGGGAGTGACGACGCCTGCCGGCGACTTCAGCACGTTGACGTTGTCGGCGAAGCCGTCGGTGTCCTGCAGGTTCGCGGCGAGCGTGTCGGGGTCGAACCCGGCCACTGACTGCTCGGGCACGGCCCACCCCTCGGGGACGACGTAGGTGTATCCGTCGCCCGAGATCGTCTCACCCGCGGCCGGTTCGGCATCGAGCGACGGGGATCCCTGCTCCGGAGCCTCGGACTCGGTCGACTGCTCGGTCGGCGTCGACTCCCCCGGAGTCGAGAGCGAGCAACCTGTCAGAAGCAGCGACGTCGCGAGGAGGACACTTGCGGCGGCGGGGATCGGAGAGCGCATGGCCACAGCCTATCCATAGGCTGCGACCATGCGCTCCCGCGCCTCAGGAGGCGATGTTCAGCTCGTTGCCCGGGATCGATGCGAGCAGACGCCGCGTGTACGGGTCGCGGGGATTGGTGAAGATCTCCTCCGACGACGCCGCCTCGACCAGCGATCCGTCCTTCATCACGCAGACGTAGTCGCTGATCAGTCGCACCACCGCGAGGTCGTGCGAGATGAACAGGTAGCTGAGCCCGTACTCGGTCTGCAGATCGCCGAGCAGCTTCAGGATCTGATCCTGCACGAGCACGTCGAGCGCCGACACGGGCTCATCGCAGACGATCAGCTCGGGCGAGAGGGCGAGGGCCCGCGCGATCGCCACACGCTGTCGCTGGCCGCCCGACAGCTCGGCCGGATAGCGCCGCAGCATCGACTGCGGCAGCGCCACGTCGTCGAGCAGCTGTCGCACGCGCTTGCGCCGATCAGCACCGCTCCCCCGCTTGTAGAAGTCGAGAGGCTCCGAGATCAGCCGTTCGATCGTGAACATCGGGTTCAGACTCGAGTACGGATCCTGGAAGATCGGCTGCACCTTCTGGCGGAAGTCCCGCGTCTCGGCTCGGCTGAGCGAGGCCACGTCCTTGCCCTCATAGCGGATCAGACCCCTGGTGGGCTCGATGATCTTCAGCAGCATCCGTGCCGTCGTCGTCTTGCCCGAACCGGACTCGCCCACGATCGCGACCGTCTCACCTCGCGGGATCGCGAGCGACACGTCGTCGACGGCGACGAAGTCCTCTTTCTGCCCGCGGACCGGATACACCTTGGTGAGGTTCTCGATCTCGACGATGTTGTCGGCCGTCGCCGGCGCGAGGGTGGTCGCAGCCTCCTCGGCGGCATCCGGGCCGGACGGCCGTTCTTCGGCGTGGAATGCCTCGGGCCGCAGGCGAGCCGCGGCGACCGAGGGCGCCGCCTTCACCAGCGACTGCGTGTACGGATGCTGCGGATCCTCGAGGATCTGCGTGGCCGGCCCCTGCTCGACGACCTTGCCGCGGTGCATCACGATGACGCGCTCGGCCCGCTCGGCGGCGAGCCCCAGGTCGTGCGTGATGAGCAGCACGGCGGTCCCGAGCTCCCTCGTCATCTCGCCGATCTGGTCGAGGATCGTCTGCTGCACCGTGACGTCGAGCGCACTGGTCGGCTCATCCGCGATCAGCAGGCGCGGCTTGCACGCCAGGCCGATCGCGATCAGCGCGCGCTGGCGCATGCCGCCGGAGAACTCGTGCGGGTACTGCTTCGCACGCTTCTCCGGGTCGGGCAGACCTGCGGCGGTCAGCGCCTCGACGACCTTCTGCTGCACGTTCTGCCTGGTGGCGAGTCCGTGCGCGAGAAGGGTCTCGGCGACCTGGGTGCCGATCTTGGCGACCGGGTTGAGGTTCGACATCGGGTCCTGCGGCACGA
>NZ_JAGGPD010000350.1 GCF_018613995.1 Microbacterium sp. ISL-103
ACGCTCGGCGATGGCCCGCACGTTCTCGTTATAGATGGCGACCTTGCCGCGGAACGCCCGGAAGACGGGGGTGAATGCCGTGTCGATCCCGGTGAAGAGCAGAACGGCGGCGCCCGTCGACGACAGACGCGCGACCGCGTCTTCGAGCTGGGCGGAGATCGCGTCGGGATCGGTGCCGGGGCGGATCACGTCGTTGCCGCCGGCGCAGATCGACACGAGGTCGGGATGCAGCGCGACGGCCGGCTCGATCTGATCGCGAACGATCTGCGCGATCAGCTTGCCGCGCACTGCGAGGTTCGCGTAGGCGAAGTCGTCGACCTGACGCGAGAGGACTTCGGCGACACGATCCGCCCAGCCGCGGTGGCTGCCGGGGTGAGAGGGATCCGGGTCTCCGATGCCCTCCGTGAAGGAGTCGCCGATAGCCACGAACCTCCGCCAGGGATGCGGATTCTCGTTGTCGGGTTCCGGGGTTCGGATCGAATCCTGGGCTGTCATCCGGCTCTCCTTCACGAACGAGGGCAGCGCGCCGACGGCCGCTGCGCAGTGACCGAGCCTACTCGGGTGTGAACCTCGGGGGCGAGGACGCGCGCGGCGGACGCCGCGCGCGTGCCGAGTGTCGGTGGCAGCGATTATCGTTGACTCGATGCTCTCTCCGTCCTTTCCCCAGCGCGCTCCGTGGGGTACCGCGAACAAGCTGCGTGCCTGGCAGCAGGAGGCGCTCGAACAGTATTTCCACGACGATCAGCGCGACTTCCTCGTGGCGGCGACGCCCGGTGCAGGCAAGACGACCTTCGCGCTCACCCTCGCGGTCGAGCTCATGCGCATGGGCGAGGTCAACCGCATCATCGTGGTCGCTCCGACCGAGCACCTCAAGACGCAGTGGGCTGATGCCGCGGCGCGTGTGCACATCCGCCTCGATCCTCGGTTCCGCAACAGTCACTGGGCGCCGGCCCGCCACTATCACGGCGCCGTCGTCACCTATGCGCAGGTGGCTGCGAAGTCGTCCGTCCACCGGCACCTCACCGAAGACGCCAAGACCCTCGTGATCCTCGATGAGGTGCACCACGGGGGTGACGCGCTCAGCTGGGGCGATGCGATCCGCGATGCGTACGGCCCGGCGAAGCGCCGGCTCCTGCTCTCGGGAACGCCGTTCCGCAGCGATACCGCCCCGATCCCGTTCGTGGAGTACCACCCCGACGAGTCCGGCGCCCGGATCTCGCGCACCGACTACAACTACGGCTACGGCCGGGCGCTCGCAGACGGCGTCGTGCGTCCCGTGCTCTTCCACATGTACGCGGGCAAGATGCGCTGGCGCACGAGCACGGGCGATGAGCTCGAGACCCATCTCGGCCAGGACAACACGAAGGACGTGACTTCGCAGGCCTGGCGCACAGCGCTCGACCCCGAGGGCGAGTGGATGCCGGCGGTGCTGTCGGCGGCAGATCGTCGCCTCACCGAGATCCGTCATCATGTGCCGGACGCCGGTGGGCTCGTCCTGGCGACCGACCAGACGGTGGCGCGCGCCTACGCGAAGATCCTGCACAGCATCACCGGCCAGCAGCCGACGATCGTGCTCTCCGATGATGCGACCGCGTCCGAGCGCATCGAGAAGTTCAGCAACAGCGAAGACCGCTGGATGGTCGCGGTGCGCATGGTGTCGGAGGGTGTGGATGTGCCTCGACTCGCGGTCGGCGTCTACGCGACCTCGTCGTCGACTCCGCTCTTCTTCGCTCAGGCCATCGGCCGATTCGTGCGAGCGCGTCGCCGGGGTGAGGCCGCAAGCGTGTTCCTGCCCCAGGTTCCGGTGCTCATGGGCCTCGCGAACGAGATGGACAAGCAGCGCGACCATGCGCTCGACCGCCAGTCGAAAGACGACGACGGCCTCGACGACTCCCTTCTCGACTCGGCGAATCGCGAAGACGACGCGTCTGATGCGCTCACCCAGGAGTTCAGCTACCAGGCGCTGTCGTCGGTGGCGCATTTCGATCGAGTCGTCTTCGAGGGACAGGAGTTCGGCCAGCTCGCAGAACCCGGCACGCCCGACGAGGAGGAGTTCATCGGGTTCCCGGGGCTTCGCGAACCTGAGCACGTGCACGAGCTGCTGATGCAGAGACAGGCACGCCAGACGCGACTTCGGGAGACGAGAGAGGCAGAGGCGGGGCCCACAGAGACGACGACGCTGCCCGCGCCGCTGCACCGCACGCCCCGCGAGCAGCGGCAGCTGCTGAACAGCCTCGTCGGCCTGTACGCGCGCCAGAAGGGCGAGCCGCACGGGGCCGTCCATGCAGAGCTGCGCCGCATCTGCGGTGGTCCTGCCGTGGCGCAGGCGACCGTGACGCAACTGCAATCGCGCATCGACGTGCTGCGCAAGCGCGTGCGGTCATGATCTCGCCGGGTTCGGAAACCCGAAAAGCTGGCAATCGCTTCCCCAGTACCTCTGCCTGCGCCGCTCGGAGCTAGCGTGGAACGGTTGCCCCGCCATCGGGACGATCGATCAGGAGAAGTCATGACAGCCCCCGTTGCCTCCGAGCCGAGCGCCTCTGAGCCGACCGCCGCTGACCGCCGACGCTGGGCGCGGTACCTCGTCGAGGAGCGCGCCGAGGGAATGGTCTACCAGAAGCTCGCGAGCCGACGCACCGGTGAGGAGCGCGAGATCCTCCTCCGCCTCGCCGAGGCCGAGCGCCGCCACGAGCAGCACTGGCTCGACCTGCTCGGCGCAGAGCCCACGCGGCTGCCGCACGCCGGAGTCCGATCCCGCCTTCTCGGGTGGATGGCGGGGCGATTCGGGTCGATCTTCGTCCTCGCGCTCGCACAGAGCGCCGAAGCGCGTTCGCCCTACGACTCCGAGCAGTACGCGACCCCGGCCATGCGGGCCGACGAGAAGGTGCATTACGAGGTCGTGCGCGGTCTCGCCGCCCGAGGCCGGCGCCGCCTCTCCGGCTCGTTCAGAGCTGCCGTCTTCGGAGCGAACGACGGTCTCGTCAGCAATCTCGCTCTGGTGCTCGGCATCGGCGCCACCGGGGTGAGCTCGGGGTTCGTGCTCTTCAGCGGCATCGCGGGCCTGCTGGCCGGCGCCCTCTCGATGGGGGCGGGGGAGTTCGTCTCGGTGCGCTCGCAACGCGAGCTGCTCGCAGCCACAGAGGCGAACGAGGACGCGGCGGCATCCGCGGCCGACCTCGACATCGACGAGAACGAACTGGCGCTCGTCTATCGCGCCCGGGGCATCGGTCAGGAGGAGGCGCTGGAGCGCGCCGGCCGCATCGTCGCCGCGGCGCGCGCGGGCGTGGAGCGCACCGCCACGGGGCCGGTCCACATCCACGCGGCCGATGACCACGACATCGTCGGCAGCGACTGGACGGCGGCGATCTCGAGCTTCCTGCTTTTCGCGTCCGGCGCGATCATCCCGGTCCTGCCGTGGATCTTCGGGCTCGAGGGTACGGCAGCGGTCATCGTCGCGCTGATCCTCGTCGGCGTCGCGCTGCTCTCGACCGGCGCGATGGTCGGCATCCTCTCGGGAGGACCGCCTCTGCGACGTGCTCTGCGTCAGCTCGTCATCGGGTTCGGAGCCGCGGCGATCACGTATCTGCTCGGACTCGTCTTCGGAGTCGGCGCTCTCTGAGACCTGACGAGGTCGTGCTGCGCCTGACAGCGCAGCACGACCACCGAACGGCAGAAGCCCCGGAGGAATGCTGGCGAACCAGATTCTTCCGGGGCTTCTCTCTGTGCGCGGAGGGGGACTTGAACCCCCACGCCCTTACGGGCACTACGACCTCAACGTAGCGCGTCTACCATTCCGCCACCCGCGCAGGTGTTGGATGTTCGTTGCCGAACGAAGATTTACATTAGCACGAGCTTCGAGGCCTTCAGAAACCGACGCTGTCGCCCGGGCGCGCCACGACGTTTCGATAGCCTGGACGACATGACTGACCCGTCCCTGCCCGAGGTCGTTCGCATCGCGAGCGACCTGATCCGCTTCGACACCTCGAACTTCGGCGGCGGCAACGCGAAAGGCGAGAGAGAAGCTGCCGAGTACGTCGGCGCATATCTGCAGGGACTGGGCCTGGACGTCGAGTACTACGAGCCGATCCCGCGCCGCACCAACGTCATGGCGCGGGTGCCAGGGAAAGACCCCGGCAAGCCGGCGCTGGTGGTGCACGGACATCTCGACGTGGTGCCGGCGATGGCCGAGGACTGGAGCGTCGACCCGTTCGCGGGCATCGTGAGAGACGGCATGCTCTGGGGTCGCGGCGCGGTCGACATGAAGAACATGAACGCGATGATCCTCACCGCTGTCGCCGACATCCTGCGCGCCGGAGAGCAGCCCGAACGGGATCTGGTGCTCGCGTTCTTCGCCGACGAGGAGAACGGCGGCGTCGAGGGTTCTGCGCTCGTCGTGCAGAACCGACCCGAATGGTTCACCGGCGCGAGCGAGGCGATCAGCGAGGTGGGCGGCTACTCGATCACGGTCGACGATCGACGGGCCTATCTTCTGCAGGTGGGAGAGAAGGCGCTCATCTGGATCCGACTCGTCGCGAAGGGCCGCGCAGGCCACGGCAGCCGTCTGCATGATGACAACGCCGTCACCAAGCTCGCCGAGGCGGTGGCGGCGATCGGGCGCACCCGGTGGCCTCTCCGGCTTACGGCGACCACCGAAGCGCTGCTGCAGGGATTGAGCGATCTCACCGGACGATCGGTCGACGACCCCGATGCTCTCGCCGCGGCTGCGGGTCCTGCCGAGGCGTTCCTGCGGTCGTCCTTCCGGACGACCGCGAATCCCACGGCACTCACCGCCGGGTACAAGCACAATGTGATCCCGGAGCGTGCGGAGGCGCTGATCGACGTGCGGGTCATCCCGGGCACGGAAGACGACGTGCTCGCCGAGCTGCAAGAGATCGTGGGCGACGACATCGAGATCCAGACCGTGGTGCGCGACATCGGCATGGAGACGCCGTTCGCCGGTGACCTGGTCGACGCCATGGTGGCGAGTCTCGGCCGCCACGACCCCGGGGTGCCGGTGATCCCGTATCTTCTCGGCGCGGGTACCGACAACAAGGCACTGGCCTATCTCGACATTACCGGTTACGGATTCGCACCGCTGCGGCTCCCTGCCGACCTCGACTTCACGGGTATGTTCCACGGAGTGGACGAGCGAGTGCCCGTAGAATCGCTTGTCTTCGGTCAGCAGGTGCTGGCCGATCTGCTGCGCACGTACTGAGCGATCCGCTCTGCGTCCGCAGCCCCCGAATCAGAAGGCTCTCCTCCATGCACCTGCTCGAAGCGCTCATCCTCGGTGTCGTCCAGGGACTCACCGAGTTCCTGCCGATCTCCTCCAGCGCCCACCTGCGCATCCTCGGCACGTTCCTGCCCTCCGGTGAAGACCCGGGTGCGGCGTTCACGGCGATCACCCAGATCGGCACGGAGGCCGCGGTCGTCGTCTTCTTCTGGCGCGACATCGTGCGCATCATCGTGCAGTGGTTCCGCTCGCTGACCGGACGTGTTCCGCGCAGCGACCCGGATGCGCGCATGGGCTGGATGATCATCATCGGCAGCATCCCGATCGTGCTGTTGGGGCTGCTCTTCCAGGACCAGATCGAGACCGTCTTCCGGTCGCTCTGGATCGTCGCGATCATGCTGATCGTGTTCGGCATCCTGCTCGGTGTCGCCGACCACGTCGGCGCCAAGCGCCGCAGGCTCGACCAGCTGACCTACCCGCACGGCATCGCCTACGGCTTCGCCCAGGCGCTCGCGCTGATCCCCGGTGTCTCGCGGTCCGGTGGCACGATCACCATGGGACTCTTCCTGGGGTACGAGCGAGCGGCCGCGGCTCGCTACGCGTTCCTGCTCGCGATCCCCGCGGTGTTCGGAAGCGGCTTCTATCAGGTCTTCAAGAGCTGGGGCGAGCCGTCGTTCTTCTCGTTCGGCGACACGCTCGCGGCCACCGGCATCGCCTTCGTGGTGGCGCTGGGCGTGATCGCGTTCTTCATGAACTACATCTCGAAGCGCAGCTTCCTGCCGTTCGTGATCTATCGCATCCTGCTGGGAACCGTGCTGCTGGTGCTGCTCGGAACCGGCGTCATCGCCGCATAGTCTCGCGGGACGCCCGGCGGCTACTTCTTGTGATCGCCGGGCCCGTCGCCGCGGCGCTTGAGGTATCGCTCGAAGGCCTGCGCGATGGCATCACCCGACGCATCGGGGGAGTCCCACGTGTCGCGCGTGCGCTCCAGCTGATGGATGTACTCGGTCATGTCCTCGTCGTCCGCGGCCGCCGCGTCGATCGATGCCTCCCACGCCGCGGCCTCGGTGCGCAGGTGATCGCGCGGCACGTCGACGCCGGTCAGCTCCTCGAGCCGATCCAGCAGGGCGAGAGTCACCTTGGGCGACGGTGTGGCCGAGGCGACGTAGTGCGGCACGCTGGCCCACAGGCTGGCCGTCGGGATGCCGGCGCTCTCGGCGAAGTGCTCGATCACGCTGAGAATGCCGACGGGACCCTCGTAGAGCGAGCGCTCGAGTCCGTGCACCTCGCGGACCTGCTCGTTCTGGCTCGAGGCGAAGATCGAGATCGGACGGGTGTGGGGCACATCCGAGAGCATGGCGCCCAGGGTCACGAAGCCCGTGATGTCGTCGCGCAGAGCGACGTCGATGAACTCCGAGGCGAACGCCTGCCAGGTGCGAGCGGGTTCGACACCCGTGAGCACCCAGAACTCCGGCCCGGGGCCCGGGTGGCGCGGACGCCACAGACCGGCCTCGGGCCAGGTGAGCTGGCGCCGCCCTTCGGCGTCCATCTTCGTCGCGGGACGCGTGTACTGATAGTCGAAGTACAGCTCCGGGTCGATGGAGTGCACGAGGTCGTAGTCGGTCGTCTCGCGCAGTGCGGCGATAGCGCCGCTCGCTGCCTCGCCTGCGTCGTTCCAACCGTCGAAGGCGACGATGACGATGCGTGAACCGAGGACATCCATCGTGGGCTCCCTTCGCTGAATCCGGATTCGGTATCCCTCCAGGCTAGTCCGACCGCGCGGGGAGCGGGCGGAGCCACGGGTAACATGGTTCGGTGAGCAGACAGCCCCGCGCGATCCTCTGGGACATGGACGGAACACTCGTCGACACCGAACCGTATTGGATGGCTGCCGAGACGGCACTGGTCGAATCCTTCGGCGGCACCTGGAGCCACGAGGATGCGCTGCAGCTCGTGGGAAACGGGCTGATCGACAGCGCGATCATCCTCCAGAACGCGGGTGTCGACATGGATGCCGAGGCGATCGTCTCGCTGCTCACCGACGGGGTGCAGGAGGCCCTGCGCACCCAGGGCGTGCCGTTCCGCCCTGGCGCTCGCGAGCTCCTTCAGGATCTGAGAGCGGCGGGAATCACCACCGGTCTCGTGACGATGTCGCTCCGCCGGATGGCGTTGAGCGTCGTCGACCTCATCGAGTTCGAGGCCTTCGACATCGTCGTGGCAGGAGACGATGTCAGCAACCCGAAGCCGCATCCGGAGCCGTACCTGCATGCTGCCTCGCTGCTCGAGATCGACATCGCCGACGCCGTGGTCATCGAAGATTCCCCGACCGGCCTTCGTGCGGGTCTCGCCTCCGGCGCTGTCGCGCTCGGCGTGCCGCACATCGTCTCCCTCGACCACGTCGGGGCGCACGAGCTCTGGCCGACGCTCGAGGGTCGCACCGCCGCAGACCTGATCGACCTGTTCGACCGCAAGACCTCCATGACAGGAGCCACCCGATGACCTCCACCAGCTCACAGCGCCCGAGCGGACCGTTCCGAGAGGGCGACCGAGTGCAGCTGACCGGACCCAAGGGGCGCCTGCACACCGTCACCCTCCGCGAGGACGGCGAGCTTCACACGCACCAGGGAGTGCTCCGGCACCGCGACCTCATCGGTCTTCCCGACGGTTCCGTCGTGGCGAACAGCTCGGGCCATGACTATCTCGCCCTGAGGCCGCTGCTGCGCGACTTCGCGATGTCGATGCCGCGTGGTGCGGCGATCGTCTACCCCAAGGATGCCGCGCAGATCGTGATGCAGGCGGACATCTTCCCCGGAGCGGTCGTGGTCGAGGCCGGGGTCGGATCGGGTGCTCTCTCGCTCTCCCTCCTCCGTGCCATCGGACCGGTCGGGCGCCTGGTCTCGTTCGAGCGTCGCGAGGACTTCGCCCAGGTCGCGCGCGGCAACGTCGAGACGTTCTTCGGCGAGACGCCGGAGACCTGGAGCGTAGTCGTCGGCGATCTCGCAGAAGCGCTGCCCGAGCAGTTCGCCGCGGGCACCGTCGACCGGGTCGTGCTCGACATGCTCGCCCCGTGGGAGTGCATGGACGTCGTCGCCGACGCCCTGACATCCGGCGGCGTCGTGCTCTGCTACGTCGCGACGGCGACCCAGCTGTCGCGGGTGGCCGAGTACATCCGCGGCACCGGTCTGTTCACCGAGCCGGAGGCATCC
>NZ_JAGGPD010000351.1:0-4395 GCF_018613995.1 Microbacterium sp. ISL-103
GCCGGCGCGGCCGCACGCTCCCAGGACGCCACCGGTCCGTCGATCACGTGGAACAGCGGGTGCGGCTCCGGCACGGAGACCGCGTCCCAGAGCGCGAGCGTGTCGGGGCTCCGCACCGACATCTTCACGGAGAGGTGCGACCACTCCGTCGAGAGCTGCCCCGTCGTCACCGACAGCGCCTGTTCCTGCCGCGCCTCGCCCCGATCGATCCTGCTCGGATCGAACGCGTACCCGCGCACCTCGGCCTCGAGCAGGAGTGCGTGCAGATAGCTGCCGATCGACTCCATCGGGTCCGGAGCCGCACGGAAACGTCGAAGCTGCGGATGGTTCAGATATCCGCTGGTCCGTCCTGCGAGTACCGCTTGGGCGAGCAGAGCCTCGCGCCAGCACGCCACGAGTCCCTGTCTGTCGAGGTAGCGGGGGTGCAGCGACCAGATCCTCATCGGCGTCGGTACTCGAAGACGTCGGTGACGATCGGCAGGTCGTAGGTCGCCCGTCCGCGCGTCTCCGGATCCTCATCGAGCACCCGCTCGATCGCCGCGAACATCTCCGCCCGGGCGTCGTCCTCCGCCACGAGGAACGTGCTCACCGTCGACCACCGTTTCAGATATGCGGCACGGCTGATCCGCTCCGTCCATCGGACCTGCTCGCTCGCGACGAATCGGAACCCGGGGAGCTCGTCGGCTGCACTGCTCGTGGTGCCGTCGGCGTCCGCCACCGCAGGGTGGGCGATGCGATGCGCCGCTCGATCCCATGTGCAGCTCGGATCGGAGTGATTCCAGATCAGGCCCAACGTGCCGCCGGGCCGGAGGACACGAGCGATCTCCGCGCATGCGACCTCTCTGTCGAACCAGTGGAAGGCCTGGGCCACCGTCACGACGTCCACCGAGCCGTCGGCCACCGGTATCTGCTCGGCGTTGCCCAGGTGCGCCTCGACGTGGGGCAGCTTGGCGCGCAGAACCGCGAGCATGGGCTCTGACGGCTCGACCGCGATCACGTGATCGGCAAGGCCCGGGAGCAGCTCGGTGAACTTCCCCGTGCCTGCCCCGAGGTCGAGCACCGACCCCGACCGCTGTGGAAGCAGGAGTTCGGCTGCGGGGGTCGGGAAGCCCGGGCGGTAGCGGTCGTAGTCCGAGCCGATGCGCTCGAACGACTTCGCCAGAACCTCGTCGACCATACTCAGACGCTATCAGCGGACGTGAACATCGTCGGGCACCCGCCCCCCGCCCTGTGCCATTCTGAATGCATGATTCCGCAGGATCGCCGTGTACCGGAGCATGTGTTCCTCGTACGGCACGGGCAGACGCGGTGGAACCTCGAGCATCGGATGCAGGGCCAGCTGGACTCGCCGCTGACACAGGACGGCATCCGGCAGGCGGAGCGCGTCGCCGAGCGGCTGACGGGACGCGGGATCACCACGGTCTGCTCCAGCCCGCTCGGGCGGGCGCTGCGAACGTCGGTGATCGTCGCGGACCGCATCGGCGCGGACCTGGTCGAGGTGCCCGAACTCGCCGACGTCCATCACGGCGACATGGCCGGCCTCACGTGGGACGAAGTCGACGACCGATACCCGTCCGCCAGGGATAGCCGCGCGGACAACAGGTATGGATGGGCGTTTCCGGGAGGCGAGAGCTACGCGCAGGCGAGATCGCGCGCGCGCCGCGCCCTCTCGGCATGCGGCTGGGCAGCGGAGGGCACACCTCTGCTCGTGAGCCACGAGATGCTGGGTCGGATGCTCCGCGCCGAGCTCCGAGGCCTGGATGCGACGGCCGCGCTGTCTCTGCGGCATCCGCATGACGTCGTCTTCGAGATCGAGAACGGCGTGGAGCGGCTGCTCTAACCCTCGTCGTCCGGGAGGAGATCAGGACGACGACGACGAGTGCGCTCGATCTGCTGTTCGCGGCGCCAGGAGGCGATGACCGCATGATTGCCGCTGAGCAGCACATCGGGAACCGCGCGCTCTCGCCAGACAGAAGGCTTCGTGTAAGAGGGATACTCCAGCAGCCCGTCTTCATGCGATTCCTCGACGAGACTCTCCGGGTTGCCGACCACGCCGGGGATCAGGCGCCCGATGGCCTCGATCATGGCCATCGTGGCGACCTCACCACCGTTGAGCACGTAGTCTCCCAGGCTGATGAGTCTCACCTCGCCGAGCGCTGCCGCATATTCGAAGACGCGCTCGTCGATCCCCTCGTAGCGCCCGCACCCGAAGACGAGGTGGTCGCGAGTGCTGAGCTCGCGGGCTGTCGCCTGGGTGAACACCTCGCCCGCCGGCGAGGGGAAGATGATCGTCGGTCGCGTCTGCCGATCCGGCGCGGAGGCCGCCGCGAGCTCGTCGAGGGCGAGACCCCACGGCTCCGGCTTCATCACCATGCCGGCGCCGCCGCCGTAGGGGGTGTCGTCCACCGTGCGGTGTCGGTCGGAGGTCCAGTCGCGCAGGTCGTGCACTCCGAGTTCGAGAATGCCGGCGCTCCGGGCGCGACCGAGAAGCGAGAGGGTCAGACCGTCGAAGTAGGACGGGAAGATCGAGACGACGTCGATGCGCACGGGGAACCGTCCGCGGTCATTCGGATGCGTCGGAGCCTGCGGGCTCGTCGGCATCAGCGACGTCGGAGGCGTCGGGCAGCTCTTCGAAGAGGCCGGCAGGGGGCGTCACGATGACGCGTCCAGCGCTCACGTCGACAGTGGGAACGATCGCCTTGACGAAGGGCACGAGGATCTCGTCGTCGCCCGACCGGACGATCAGCAGGTCCTGCGCGGGAAAGTGCTCGACGCGAGCGACCTTGCCGACGACGACGTCGTCGCGAACCACGTCGAGACCGACGAGCTGGTGGTCGAACCACGCGTCGTCCTCGACCTCGTCCGCATCCTGATCGATCCAGAGGATCGCACGCACGAGCGTCTCGGCGGCGTCCCGATCGTCGACGTCCTGCAGGAACACCACGGGGTTGCCGTTCATCACGCGGTATTCGCGAACGACCACGGTCTTGCCGTGCCACGGAGATGCCTCAGGCACCTGCAACGTGAACTCAGCGCCGGTCGTGAACCGTCGCTCAGGATTGTCGGTGTACAGCTCCAGCTTGAGAGCGCCTTTGAGGCCGTGAGCCTTGACGAGGCGGCCTACCCGCAGCTGGTTCTTGCCCTGATTGCGTTCTTTGGACACGACGTCAGTCGTCCGCGACGTCGACGCGAACGCGACGACCATCTGCAAGGGCGGAGATGAGCGTACGCAGTGCTTTCGCGGTGCGGCCGCCGCGCCCGATCACGCGTCCACGATCATCGGGGTGCACACGCACCTCGAGGAGATCGCCTCGCGGCGAGGTGGATTCGTTGATACGGACATCCTCAGGGTGATCGACGATCCCCTTGACGATGTGTTCGAGCGCGGCGGCGAGCACGACGAATTACTCTGCGTCGGCGGCGGAAGCCTCAGAGGCATCCGCGTCGGCTGCGGGAGCCTCCGCTGCGGGAGCCTCCTTCTTCTCAGCCTTGGGCTTGACGACGGACTTCTTGGACGCGTCGATCTCGAACGGAACCTTGGGCTCCTTGACCTTGAGCGTGGACTTCGCGTCCTTGTCGCCCTTGAACTTGCCCCAGTCGCCCGTGATCTTGAGAAGGGCGGCGACCTGCTCGGTCGGCTGCGCGCCGACGGAGAGCCAGTACTGCGCACGCTCGGAGTCGATCTCGATGAACGAGGGCTCCTCGGTGGGGTGGTACTTGCCGATCTCCTCGATCACGCGACCATCGCGCTTGGTCTTCGAGTCGGCGATGACGATGCGGTAGTACGGCGCACGGATCTTGCCCAGGCGCTTGAGACGAATCTTGACAGCCACGATTCTCCTGAATTGTGTGGAAGTTGACGAACCGATCGCCTGGAGAGTGGGGTGCACACCCGGCGGAAGCTCAAATAGGGAGGACGAGAGCTGGATAGAGGGTCGAGCACGTCGTCCGACCTTCTATTCTGCCAGATCGACGGGCCAGGCGCGAAACGCGGCGACACGACGGTTGCCGTGTCGCGGACGGCGCGTGTCAGACTGTGCTCGTGAAGCTCGATTTCGCGCCGTCTGCGCGGTCCACCGTCGGCCTGGAGTGGGAGATCATGCTCGCCGATCCGGCGAGCGGCGATCTCGTCGGTCGTGCGCCCGAACTACTGGCGGCCCTCGAAGCCGAGAGCGCCGATGAACGCCACACGGTGACCGGCGAGCTGCTCACGAACACGATCGAGGTCACCAGCGGCATCGGCGACTCGGTCGCTCACGCCGTCGATGACATCGCCAATGCGATCGCAGCGGTGAGAGAGGCCACGGATCCCGCGGGCATCGAGCTGCTGTCCGCGGGGAGCCACCCCTTCGCCCAGTGGTACGACCAGGAAGTCACCGACAAGACGCGGTACCA
>NZ_JAGGPD010000351.1:4401-9609 GCF_018613995.1 Microbacterium sp. ISL-103
CCAGCGCAAGGTCTTCCCCATCATCAACGCACTCGCCCCCTACCTGCCCCACCTGCAGGCGCTCGCGGCATCGAGCCCGTTCTGGGCGGGCGAGCGCACCGGATACGCCTCGAACCGCGCGCTGGTCTTCCAGCAGCTGCCGACAGCCGGGCTGCCCTGGCCGCTGCGGGACTGGTCGCAGTACGAGACCTACCTCGAGGACATGGTCCGCACGGGTGTCATGGCCGACGCGACCGAGGTCCGCTGGGACATCCGTCCGGCACCGCGATGGGGCACCATCGAAGTGCGAGCGTGCGATGGGCTCTCGACGCTTCCCGAACTGGCATCCATGGCCGCACTCGTGCAGGTGCTCGTCGAGCACCTGTCGCGTCAGCTCGATGAGGGACGCGATCTCGCGGAGATGCCGGCATGGTTCCACCGCGAGAACAAATGGCGCGCAGCCCGATACGGACTCGACGCGCGCGTGATCGTGGACGCCGCGGGAACGCAGCGTCCGGTGCGCGAGCACATGGCGGAGGTCATCGAGGAGCTCGCTCCGATCGCGGTGGAGCTCGGCTGCGTCCGCGAGTTCGGCAGCATCGGGACGATCCTGACCGACGGCGCCAGCTATGAGCGTCAGCTCACCATCGCGAACGCGACCGGAGGCGATCTCGCGGCAGTCGTCCAGCATCTGATCCGGGAGTTCCGCTCCGGCCCTGAGGCTTCGACCGAGGAGCCCTGACGTCAGTCCTCGATGAGGCGGCGCGCGAGGCCCTCGTCCAAGACGACGTCCGTGACGAGTTCGGCCGCGATCGCCGCGCGCAGGCTCACCAGCTTCGGCACACCCGACACCACGCAGACGCGGCGCGGGACCCGCCGAAGTCGATCGAGGCCCGGTCCGGTGGCCCTGGCGTTCACACGGATGTCCCGCCACGAGCCGTCGGCGCGGAAGAAGACGGTCGCGACATCGCCGATCGCGTGGTCTTCGCGCAGACTCCGGTAGTCGTCCCTGCTGAGATACCCACCGACGTACACACGACTCGGAACCTCTGCGGCGGGTGAGCCGAGGCTGAAGATGGCGATGTCCATCTTCGACTGAAGATCGAGCACTCGTCGAGTGCTGCGCTCCCGCCACATGGCCTCTCGCGTCGACGGGTCGTCGAAGAATGCCGGGACCGGGAACTGCTGGACCTGCGCCCCGAAGGCGCTGCCGAAACGCTGCAGGATGTCGCTCGAGTACTCGACGCCGCTGGTCTGGGTGTTGCCCGCGCCGTTCAGCTGCACGAAGGTCGTGTTGTGGGTCTCCTTCTGGGTGAGACCTCGACTGACCGCGCTGATGGTCGACCCCCACGCCACGCCCACGATCATGTTCGAGTCGACGAACTGCGACAGGAGCCGCCCCGCTGTGAGGGCGACTCGCTCCAGACGCTCCACCTCGCTGACGATCTCCGGGATCGGTACGACGTGCGCCACGACGTGGTACCGATCCTTGATGTGCTGTTCGAGCATCCCGAGCCGCTCCAGCGGCGAGTTGATCCGGATGTCGACGAGGCCGCTCTCGCGGGCGAAGCTCAAGAGCCGCGAGACGGAGGATCTCGACGTCTTCAGCTCCTTCGCGATGACCTCCATCGTCTTGTCCTGCATGTAGTAGAGCTGCGCGGCGGTGAGCGCCGCGACCAGCTTCGAATCCCGGGATACTGCGTCTGACTGGGTCATGACGACCTCCTCGCCTCGATCTTTGCACATATGTGCAGCGGGCTTGCGCGTGGTGGCCAGATGGGTCGAAGCTGGGAGCAAGCACAGAGAGAGGTCGAAGATGATCGAGTCGACACACTCATCACCGGAACGCGCCGAAGTCCGCGCGGTCCGCGAATCAGGACGCACGACCGTCCTCGTCATCGGAGCCGGGATCAACGGGATCTCGACCTTCCGGGACCTAGCACTGCAGGGCGTCGACGTCCTGCTCGTCGAGCGCGGCGATTTCGCGTCCGGCGCCTCGGCGGCGTCGAGCCACATGATCCACGGCGGCATCCGCTACCTCGAGAACGGCGAGTTCCGGCTCGTGCGCGAATCGGTCGAGGAGCGCAACGGCCTCCTCAAGATCGCACCCCACTACGTGAAGCCGCTCGAGACCACGATTCCGATCTACTCGACCTTCTCGGGCATCCTCTCGGCTCCGCTGCGATTCCTCACGCACAAGAGCGGCAAGCCGCAAGAGCGCGGCGCCTTCCTGATCAAGGTGGGCCTCACGATCTACGACACGTTCTCCCGTGACGGCGGCATGGTTCCGCGGCACCGGTTCCTCGGTCGCAAGCGCTCCCTGGCGGAGCTCCCTTCGCTCGACCCGAACATCAAGTACACGGCGACCTACTACGACGCATCCATGCACGACCCGGAGCGTCTGGCGCTCGACGTCCTGCAGGACGGTCGCGCCGCACACCCGGGTGCCGTCGCCCTGAACTACGTCGAGGCCGTTGCCCGCGACGGCGAGAAGGTCGTGCTCCGCGACCGCGAGAGCGGCACGGAGTTCACCGTCACCGCCGACGTGGTCGTCAACGCGTCGGGCCCCTGGACCGACCTCACCAACGACGCCCTCGGCACCGACACGCGCTTCATGGGCGGCACCAAGGGCTCGCACATCGTGCTCGATCACCCCGAGCTCCTCGAGGCGACTCGGGGGCGCGAGATCTTCTTCGAGCACTCCGACGGTCGAATCGTCCTCATCTACCCGCTCAAGGGGCGCGTGCTGGTCGGCACCACCGACATCGATGCGGACCCGCGCGAGGTCCCGGTGTGCACGGAGGAGGAGATCGACTACTTCTTCGACCTCATCCACCACGTGTTCCCGCAGATCGACGTGACGCGTGAGCAGATCGTCTTCAACTTCTCGGGCATCCGGCCGCTCCCCCGTCATGAGGACACCGCTCCCGGTTTCGTGTCGCGCGACTACCGCATCGAGGTCGACGACAAGGGTGCAGCGCCGCTGGTCAGCCTCGTCGGCGGCAAGTGGACGACGTTCCGCGCGCTCGGCGAGTCGCTCTCGGACATCGTTCTCGGCCTTATCGGCCGCACCCGCACGGTCTCGACCGTCGGCCGGGCAATCGGAGGCGGACGAGAGTTCCCGCGCACCGAGAAGGCCCGCCGCATCTGGTTCCAGGAGAACCTCCCGGGCGCCGGAGACCGCGCAGAGCGTCTGCTGGCGCGATACGGCACTCGCGCGGCGCAGGTGTGGGAATACGTCGAGCAGGGTGACGACGCTCCCCTGGCCGGCGGCGATCTCTCCACCCGCGAGCTCGCCTGGATGGTGGAGAACGAGATGGTCGCGCGGCTTCAGGACGTCGTCCTGCGCCGCACGAGCATCGCATTCACCGGAAAAGCCGACGCGGATGTCCTCGAAGAGCTTGCAGACGCACTCACTCCTCTGCTCGACTGGGACCGTGAACGCCACGATGCCGAGCTCGAGCAGACCCGTCTGCTGCTGAACGAACGACATGGACTCCAGATCTCGTCCCGCGCACGCGGCTGACGAGTGATCCGAACACCGCCCTCCACGCGGTGTGAAACCCAATAAGTGCCAGGGCTAAGGGGCCCTGGCACTCGAGAAAGGTCAATGAAGACATGACTGATGTGAATCTCGGTCTCTACTTCCTCTCGGAGTTCGTCGGCACTGCGATGCTGATCCTCCTCGGATGTGGTGTGGTCGCCAACGTCGCGCTCGCGAAGAACAAGGGCTTCGGCGGCGGCTTCCTGATGGTCAACTGGGGATGGGGTCTCGCGGTCTTCGTGGGTGTCCTCGCCTCCGCATACTCCGGCGCCATCCTGAACCCGGCAGTCGGTATCGGCCTCCTGGTCGGCGGCAAGATCGACTTCTCGCAGTTCGCCGTCGCCACCGGCGCCGAGCTCCTCGGCGCGATCGTCGGTGCGGTCCTCACCTGGCTCGCCTACAAGCAGCACTTCGACGAGGAGCCTGAGCCGGCGAACAAGCTCGGAGTCTTCTCGACGGGTCCTGCGATCCGCTCGTACGGCTGGAACCTGGTCACTGAGGTCATCGGCACGTTCGTGCTCGTGTTCGCGGTCTTCGCCTTCGCCGACTACGGCGTGGCAGACATCGGAACCCCAGGAGGCCTCGGACCGCTCAGCGCCCTCCCGGTCGCACTCGTCGTGGTCGCCATCGGTGCCTCGCTCGGTGGACCGACCGGCTACGCCATCAACCCGGCACGTGACCTCGGTCCGCGCATCGCCCACGCGATCCTCCCGATCAAGGGCAAGGGTTCCAGCGACTGGTCGTACTCGTGGGTGCCTGTCGTCGGTCCGCTCATCGGTGGTGTCCTCGCCGCCGTCGCAGCGCCCGTGCTGCTCAACCTCGCCTGAACCCGAACCTGACTTCAAAGGAGAACACAATGGCCGACTACATCATCGCCATCGATCAGGGCACGACCTCCAGCCGCGCGATCATCTTCGACAAGAAGGGCAGCATCATCGCGACGGGTCAGAAGGAGCACGAGCAGATCCTGCCCAAGGCGGGCTGGGTCGAGCACGACCCCGCCGAGATCTGGCGCAACGTGCAGGAGGTCATCGGTCTCGCACTGAGCCGTGCCGACCTGACGCGTCACGACATCGCCGCCGTCGGAATCACCAACCAGCGTGAGACCGCTGTGGTCTGGGACAAGACCACCGGCAAGGCCGTGTACAACGCCATCGTCTGGCAGGACACCCGCACGCAGGAGATCGTCGACCGCCGCGCGGCGGACGGCGGCGTCGAGCGGTTCAAGCCGGTCGTGGGCCTCCCCCTCGCCACGTACTTCTCGGGAACCAAGATCGCCTGGATCCTCGAGAACGTCGAGGGCGCACGTGAGAAGGCCGAGGCGGGCAACCTCGTCTTCGGCACGACCGACAGCTGGGTGCTGTGGAACCTCACCGGTGGCGTCGACGGCGGCGTGCACGTGACCGATGTCACGAACGCGTCGCGCACCATGTTCATGGATCTCGAGACGCTCGAGTGGCGCGACGACATCCTCGAGGCGTTCGGTGTGCCGCGCTCGATGATGCCGGAGATCCGCTCGTCCTCCGAGGTCTACGGCGCCGCCGAGGACTCGTCCCTGCTGCGCGAGACGCCGATCGCCGGCATCCTGGGCGACCAGCAGGCCGCGACCTTCGGCCAGGCAGCGTTCAACACGGGTGAGAGCAAGAACACCTACGGCACGGGCTGCTTCCTCATCTTCAACACGG
>NZ_JAGGPD010000016.1 GCF_018613995.1 Microbacterium sp. ISL-103
CCGGGCACCGCGACTAGGCGCTCGCGCTGCGGCTGGCGAGGGGCACGAACGCCGAGATGCGGTATCGGGTCAACTACTCCGACCTGCTCGGACTGCTGGGGCGGTACCGCGATGCGATCCGGGTCGCCGAAGAAGGGCTGGCGCCCGCTCGTGCCTTCGGCGTCGAACGCACCACGGGTGCTCTGATGACGCAGAACATGGCGGTGCCGCTGCTCGAGATGGGCGAGATCGAACGGGTCGAGGGGATGCTGGCGCGCGAGCTCGCGCAGAGGACCCTGCGCATCTCGCACATGTACTCGACCATGACCCGAGTCCGCGTGCTCTCGTGGCGCGGGCGTCATGAAGAGGCGGCGGAGATCCTGCGGGAATGGCATCCGTCCTTCGAGGAGACCGGCCGGGTCGAGCGGCAGATCTGGTACGACGAGGTCATGATGCGTGTCGCCGTCGCAGAAGGTCGCGGTGATCTCGCCGCCGCACTCGACGAGATCAGGGCGATGCTCGCCGACCCGGGTCCCGTCTTCCTGCATCAGCGACGTCTTCTCCTCGAGGCCGCGTGGCTGATCGCCGAACTGCGGGCGGCCGGAGCCGAGGTCGGGGTCGCGATCGACGAAGTCCGCCGTGAGTGGCATGCCCAGGCGCCTCAGTTGCGAGGCGATCGCTGGGAGGGGATCCTCGACGCCTTTCTCGCACCGTCGATTCCGGGCCTGCGCCACGCGGTCGACCTCGCAGACGACGACGACGTGCCCGTGATCTTCGCAGTGACGACGCGACTCGAGCTCGCACGCCTGCTCGTCGACGCCGGAGAGAGGGTCGAGGCGACCGCGCTGCTCGTGCATGCCCTGAGCACGGCAGAGCGTCTCGGTCATGTGCCCCTGACACTGGCCGTCGATGCCTTCCGCGCTGCGGCGGGCCTCGGCACAGCATCCGGATCCGTGCGCCTCGCGGTGGATTCCGACCAGCTCACGGCCCGCGAACGGCAGGTTCTCGAGCTGATCGCCGAGGGGCTGAGCAACCGTCAGATCGGCGAGCGGCTGTTCATCAGCGTCAAGACCGTGAGCGTGCATGTGTCGGCGGTGCTGCGCAAGCTCGGGGTCAGCACGCGCACAGAAGCAGCCGTTCTTCAGCAGAAGTCAGAGTTCGGAGCCAGCGGTCAGGCTGCCGTGGTACGTTGAGCGTGCGCGTATTTCGGACGTTCCGTCACGGCGCGGGTCGCGAAAGCGGCCGTTTTGAAAACAGAAAGTAGAAAACACATGGCCACTGGCACTGTGAAATGGTTCAACGCTGAAAAGGGCTTCGGCTTCATCGCTCCCGATGACGGCACGGACGACCTTTTCGCCCACTACTCGGCAATCACCGGCTCCGGTTTCAAGGAGCTTCGTGAGAACCAGAAGGTCGAATTCGACGCTGAGCGTGGCCCCAAGGGCATGCAGGCTGCGAACATCCGCGCTCTCTGAGCTCGCGCAGACTTCCTGAAGCCGGCCGGATCCTCACGGATCCGGCCGGCTTTCTGTATACCCGGGAGGCTTTCGGCGCGTGCGTGGCCGCGACCGCATCCGAACGCCGGTTCGGGGTCAGTGACGCATCCGATTCGGGCGCGGGGGATGCGCTTTCGACCCCGCAGCGAGGATGAGGATGCCGCGCGGGCCGAAGATCTCGAGATGAGGCTTGCCTAACTTTCTGTTAGATTAGGCCAGGCTTACCAAAGCCCTGGCGCGTTCTGCGCCGCACCCCCTCATCCCAACCCGAAGGGAACGCCTGTGCGCACCTCTCGTCTTCTCGCCGCCGGTGTCGCCGCGGCCCTGGCCATCGGCCTCACGGCCTGCGCGACGTCGTCGACCGACTCCGACTCCGACTCCGCCGGTGGCAACCCCGCCGACGACAGCGCCTTCCCCGTCACGATCGAGCACGTGTTCGGCGAGACCACGATCGACGAGAAGCCCGAGCGTGTCGCCACGATCGCGTGGGCGAACCACGAGGTGCCCCTGGCCCTCGGCATCGTCCCGGTCGGCATGAGCAAGGCCACGTGGGGCGACGATGACGACAACGGCATCCTGCCCTGGGTCGAGGAGAAGCTCGACGAGCTCGGCGGCGAAGAACCCGTGCTGTTCGACGAGTCCGACGGCATCGACTACGAAGCCGTCGCCGACACCCAGCCCGATGTCATCCTCGCCGCGTACTCGGGTCTGACGCAGGAGGAGTACGACCAGCTCTCGAAGATCGCTCCGGTCGTCGCGTACCCCGAGGTCGCCTGGGGCACTCCCGTCGACGACATGATCGAGATGAACTCGAAGGCCCTCGGTCTCGAAGAAGAGGGCGACGCCCTCATCGAAGAGCTGCACGCCGACGCCGAGGCCGCGCTCGAAGAGAACAGCGCTCTCAAGGACAAGAAGGTGCTGTTCGCCTACATCGACCCGAGCGACCTGAGCCAGGTCGGCTACTACACCGCGATCGACACGCGCCCCGGATACCTGCACGACGACCTGGGCCTTCCGCTGCCGTCGATCGTCGAAGAGAACGCCGACAGCAAGGAGTTCTACCTCTCGGTGAGCTCCGAGCAGGCTGACGCGTTCGACGACGTCGACGTCTTCGTGACGTACGGCGACGACTCGCTCATCGCCACCATGCAGGCCGACCCGCTGCTGTCGAAGATCCCCGCGATCGCCGAGGGCAACATCGTGATCCTGCCCGACTCCACCCCGATCGCCGCGTCCGCCAACCCGTCGCCGCTGTCGATCCAGTGGGGCCTGTCCGACTACCTCGGCCTGCTGGCAGCACCGCTCGCCGCGAAGTGACCTTCGGCGTCACCTTCGCGCACTGAATTCCCGTGACCGCTGTCACCATTCCCCTGCCGGGCACCGCAGACCTGCGGCGCCCGGCATGGGCGCGCACGCTCTGGCTGCTCGTCGGTCTCGGAGTGCTGCTCGTGCTCTGCATCCTGTCGATCTGCTTCGGCGTGCGCTCGGTGAGCATCGACGACATCTTCGCCGCCCTCGCGGGGCAGGATGACACGCTCGCGCAGGCCGCGATCATCAAGCGCTTCCCGCGCACGGTGCTCGCGATCCTCGTGGGCGCGGCCCTCGCGCTCTCCGGCGCGACGATGCAGGCGGTCACCCGCAACCCGATCGCCGACCCCGGCATCCTCGGCGTCTCGAACGGCGCATCGCTCGCCGTCGTCTTCGGCCTCGCCTTCCTCGGCCTCACCGATGCGTACAGCCAGATGGCCCTCGCGATCATCGGAGCAGCCCTCGCCGCGGCGTTCGTCTACACCGTCGGCTCGCTCGGCCGCGGCGGGGCGACTCCCCTCAAACTCGCTCTCGCGGGGGCCGCGACCTCTGCCGCCTTCGCCTCGCTCATCAGCGCCGTCATGCTGCCGCGTGTCGACCTGCTGCAGGCTTTCCAGTCGTGGCAGATCGGCGGAGTGGGCGGCGCCGAGTGGCCGCGCATCGCGATCACCGCACCCGTGCTCGCGCTCGGCGCACTGATCTGCTTCGCCAGCGCCCGCGGCATGAACTCCCTCGCCCTCGGCGACGACATGGCCAAGGGCCTCGGCGAGCACGTGTTCCGCACGCGGCTCATGTCGGCCCTCGGCGCCGTGATCCTCGCCGGAGCGGCCACCGCGATCGCCGGACCCATCGGGTTCGTCGGACTCGTGATCCCCCACGTCTGCCGCATGCTGATCGGCACCGACCACCGCTGGCTGCTGCCGTTCTCGGCCATGGCCGGTGCTGCTCTCCTGCTCGCCAGCGACATCGTCGGCCGCGTCATCGCCCCCACGTCCGAGGAGATCCAGGTCGGCATCATCACCGCCATCATCGGAGCCCCGTTCTTCATCTGGATCGTCCGCCGTCAGAAGGTGCGTGAACTGTGAGCACCATCGATCGGGCCGCCGCCCACACTCCCTCGGCATCCGACCGCACCGGCGGCGGCGTCGCCGCTGTGATCGCCGGACGCCGTGCGCGGCACCGTCGCCATGCCCTCGCCACGATCGTGCTCGGCGCGATGCTGCTGGTGCTGTTCGCCGTGGCGCTGATGATCGGCAACACGTTCTACCCGCTCGATGAGGTGATCCGCGTGATCCTCGGCGAGACGGTGCCGGGCGCGTCGTTCACGGTGGGCGAGCTGCGACTGCCCCGAGCGGTGCTCGCGATCCTCGCGGGCTTCGCGTTCGGAATCGCCGGCGTCTCGTTCCAGACGCTGCTGCGCAACCCGCTCGCGTCGCCCGACATCATCGGCATCTCGAACGGTGCCGGCGCCGCCGCGGTCTTCGGAATCATCGTGCTGTCGCTCAACGGTCCGGTCGTCTCGCTGCTCGCCCTCGGCGGGGCCATCGTGACGGCGGGTGTCATCTACCTGCTGTCGATCAAGAACGGCTTCGCCGGCACCCGGCTGATCCTGATCGGCATCGGCGTCGCGGCGATGCTGCAGAGCATCATCTCGTACATGCTGTCGCGCGCGGCGAACTGGGACATCCAGACCGCGATGCAGTGGCTCACCGGCAGCCTCAACAACGCGTCGTGGGACCGTGTGACGCCGCTCGCGATCGCCGCGGTGATCATCGTGCCTCTGCTGCTCCTGCAGGGCAGGGCTCTGGGGGCGATGCAGCTCGGCGACGACTCGGCATCCGGTCTCGGGGTGCGGGTCAACACGACGCGCCTGCTCTTCATCCTCGGCGCGGTCGCCCTGCTCGCGTTCGCCACCGCCGCCACCGGCCCCATCGCTTTCGTGGCGTTCATGGCGGGTCCGATCGCGGCCCGCATCACGGGGCCCGGGGCGAACCTGCTCGTGCCCAGTGCTTTCATCGGAGCCGTGCTCGTGCTCGGTGGCGACCTCATCGGCCAGTTCGCGTTCGGCGAGCGCTACCCGGTCGGGGTGATCACCGGCGTGCTCGGCGCCCCGTATCTCATCTATCTGCTCATCCGCACCAACCGCTCCGGAGGCTCCCTGTGACCGAGGCGCACACCCTGACAGCCGAGTCCGTCACGCTCGCCTACGGCGACCGGACGATCATCGACGGCCTCGACCTCGCGATCGCGCCCGGCAAGATCACGACGATCGTCGGCGCCAACGGATGCGGAAAGTCGACTCTGCTGCGCTCGCTCGCGCGACTGCTCTCGCCGACCGCCGGTCAGATCGTGCTCGACGGCAAGTCGGTGCACGCGCGTCCGACCAAAGAGGTCGCGCGCATCCTGGGCCTCCTGCCCCAGTCGCCGGTCGCGCCCGAGGGCATCGCGGTGGCCGATCTGGTCGGTCGCGGACGGCATCCGCACCAGAAGATGCTGGCGCGTTGGAGCGCCCACGACTACGAGGTCGTGGCGGATGCTCTCGCCGCGACCGGCACCACCGATCTCGCCGACCGCAGCGTCGATGAGCTGTCGGGCGGTCAGCGCCAGCGCGTGTGGATCGCCATGGCGCTCGCGCAGGAGACCGACATCCTGCTGCTCGACGAGCCGACGGCGGCACTCGACCTCAAGCATCATGAAGACGTCATGCGTCTGATCCGCGCACAGGCCGATGCCGGCATCGCCGTCGCGATCGTGCTGCACGATCTCAACGCGGCCCTCGCGCACGCCGACCGGGTGACGCTGCTGTCGGAGGGCCGTGTCGCCGCGACCGGCGCCGCCGCCGACGTGCTCACCGCCCAGCGGATCGAGGACGTCTACGGCCAGCCGGTCGACGTGTTCCCGCATCCGGCGACGGGCGTGCCGCTCGTGGTCGCGCGCCGCGGGTTCTGAGCCGGGCGGACCACGGGGGCTCGGGGGCCGAGCGGAATCAGGGGCGCAGGGGCAGCACGTCGGTGAGATCGGCCCGGGTGCCCGAGGCACTGATGCGACCGGATGCCGCGGCATCCGACCAGTGCTCGGCACCCGTCGCCACGGCGATCCAGGTGGCGGCATCCATCTCGACGACGTTGGGCGGGGTGCCGCGCGTGTGCCGCGGGCCCTGGATGACCTGCACCGCTCCGAAGGGGGGCACCCGCACCTCGACGCTGTTGCCGGGTGCCTTCTCATCCAGCAGCTGCAGCAGGTAGCGCACCGTGGTCGCGAGATCGGTGCGCTGCGGCTTCTCGCCGACGGCATCCGCGCGACGCACCGCATCGAGAGCCGCGCGGCCGTCGATGATGTCGATCTTCCTGGAGGGCATGAGCACCAGGGTACGCCGGGCGCCAGCGAAGGAGATCTCCTTCGCTGGCGCACCGGGGTCGCACCGGCATCCGCCCAGCCCCTGCACGCACGGGCATAGGCTCGAGGCGATGAGCCAGAATCCCGATACCCTGCACGGCGCACGAGCCGAGCTGATCGCAGCGACACGACGCGGCGAGGCGTGGGCGAAGCCCTTCCCGGCGGTCGGCGACAGTGCGCATCCGGCATCCGTGCTCGTGCTGTTCGGGCGCCTCGATCGCATCCCGGCCCAGACCGACGAGTCGACCGTCGCCGCCGACCTCGACGTGCTGCTGCAGCGCCGGGCCGCGACCCTCTCGTCGCACCCCGGGCAGGTGTCATTCCCCGGCGGCAGAACCGAGGAACAGGATGCGGATGCGGTCGCCACCGCGCTGCGCGAAGCCGAAGAGGAGACCGGGCTGGATCCTGCGGGCGTCGAGATCCTCGCCACGCTGCCCGAGCTGCCCCGCGCCGCGAGCAACCATCTCGTGACGCCGGTGCTCGGATGGTGGCGCACGCCGTCGCGCGTCGCGGCCGTCGACCACGCCGAGACCGTCGAGGTCTTCCGCGTGCCCGTGGCGCGGCTGCTCGACCCCGCGAACCGGCACACGTCGACGATCCACCGCCTGGGTCGCACCTGGCGGGGCCCCGCCTTCGACATCGACGGCACGATCGTGTGGGGATTCACCGCGATGGTGCTCGATGCGCTGTTCGACGCCGCCGGTTGGACGGTGGACTGGGACCCGTCGGTCGAGCGCCCGATCGAACTCTGACGTGGTCTCGCCGGTTTCTCGTTGAGAGATCAGCCCGCGCGCCCCGTTCTTCCTGTGTCACGAACGCCCGTCGCTCCATAACTCCGGAGCACTGCGGCCTATCCCCCGACTCGGACCCCGGCCCGGAACCCGCCGAAACCCGCGCGCCCGCGTCGGTAGTCTGGATACGTGAAGATTCTCGTCCTCGGTTCCGGTGCCCGTGAGCACGCGATCATCCTCGCTCTGCGAGCAGAGCAGGCGGAGCACGAGATCTTCGTCTCCCCCGGCAACGCCGGGATCGCGCAGGATGCGACGCCCGTCTCGGTCGACATGCTCGACGGCGCGGCGGTGACGTCCTTCGCGAACGAGCACGCCGTCGACCTCGTGGTCGTCGGCCCCGAGGCCCCGCTGGTCGCCGGCGTCGCCGATGTGCTGCGCGCGCACGGCATCCCCGTGTTCGGCCCGGGCAAGGCCGCGGCTCAGCTCGAAGGATCCAAGTCGTTCGCGAAGCGCATCATGGATTCCGCGGGCGTGCCCACCGGACGAGCGGTGCGTGCCACCACGACCGCCGAGGTCGAGACCGCGTTCGATGAGCTCGGCGCCCCCTACGTCGTGAAGGCCGACGGACTGGCCGCGGGTAAGGGCGTCATCGTCACGTCCGAGCGTGCAGACGCGCTCGCGCACGCCGCGCACTACCTGCCGTCAGGACCCGTGCTGATCGAGGAGTTCCTCTCAGGCCCCGAGGTCTCACTGTTCTTCCTGAGCGACGGCGACACCGTGCGCGCGCTCAGCCCCGCGCAGGACTTCAAGCGGGCGCTCGACGGCGACGAGGGCCCCAACACCGGCGGCATGGGCGCGTACTCGCCGCTGCCGTGGCTCGCCGACCAGTTCGGCAGCGAGCAGGCGTTCGTCGACGAGGTCACGCGCGACGTCGCACTCCCCGTCATCCGCCAGCTCGACGGCGAGGGCACCCCCTTCATCGGACTGCTGTACGCCGGCCTCATCCTCACGCCCGCCGGCGTCCGGGTGATCGAGTTCAACGCCCGCTTCGGCGATCCCGAGACGCAGATCGTGCTGCCGCGCCTCGTGACCCCCCTGTCGGAGCTGCTGTTCGCCGCGGCATCCGGCACGCTCGAAGACCAGCCCGAGCCCGTCTTCAGCGACGACGTCGCGATCACCGTGGTGCTCGCCAGCGAGGGCTACCCCGAGGCGCCGCAGACCGGACGCCCGATCGAGGGTCTCGCCGACGCGGCTGCCATCGAGGGCGTGCGCCTCGTGCACGCGGCGACCGCGAGCCCGGATGCACCCGGCGGCTCGCTCATCGCGACGGGCGGCCGCGTGCTGAACGTCGTCGCCGTGGCATCGGACTTCCGCACGGCCCGCGACCGCGCATACGAGGCCATCGGCCGCATCACCCTCGAGGGCTCGCACTTCCGCACCGACATCGCCGCCCGCGTCGCCGAGTAGCACCGCCCGTCACCGACACCGCCCCCGACCCGGCACCGCCCCTCACCCGGCACCGCCCCGGGCACCGCCCCCGACCCGCCCCGCCCTCGGCCCGGGCACAGCTTCGGATGCCGAGCGCGCCGCGCCGCAGCATCCGCCCCTGCCCCGGCGCGCCGGGCTCGATCTCCGAAGCCGTGCACACCCGAGGACCGGGTGGAGAACGCGCCCAGACGCCGAAGGCCCCCACCCGACAACCGGATGGGGGCCTTCGACACGGAGGGCCGCTCAGAGAACCTTCGAGAGGAAGTCCTTCAGGCGCTCGTTCTTCGGGGCGCCGAACAGCTCAGCGGGCGGTGCCTCTTCGACGACGACACCGGCGTCCATGAAGACCGTGCGGCCCGAGACCTCGCGGGCGAAGCCCATCTCGTGCGTCACCAACACCATCGTCATGCCGCCCGAGGCCAGGTCGCGGATGACCTGCAGCACCTCGCCGACCATCTCGGGGTCGAGGGCGCTGGTGGCCTCGTCGAACAGCATGATCTCGGGGTCCATGGCGAGAGCGCGCGCGATCGCGACGCGCTGCTTCTGACCACCCGAGAGGGATGCCGGCTTGGCATCCGCCTTCTCAGCCAGACCCACGCGGTCGAGCAGCCCCAGCGCACGCTCCGTCGCCTCGGCCTTCGACAGCTTGCCGAGCTCGACCGGGGCGAGCGTGATGTTCTCGAGCACGGTCATGTGCGGGAACAGGTTGAAGTGCTGGAACACCATGCCGATGCGCTGGCGCACCTCGTCGAGCTTGACGCTCTTGTCGGTCAGATCGACGCCGTCGATGATGACATGACCCGACGTCGGCTCCTCGAGCTTGTTGAGGCAGCGCAGCAGCGTCGACTTGCCCGACCCCGACGGACCGATGACCGCGACGACCTCGCCGTCTTCGACCGTGAGATCGATGCCCTTGAGCACATGATTGTCGGCGAACGACTTGTGCAGGTCTCTGACCTCGATCTTGCTCATGCGTTGAACTTCCTCTCCAGGCGGTTCGCGAGCAGCGTCAGCAGCGTGATCACGACGAAGTAGATGATGGCGACGATCGTCAGCACCTGGGCCGACAGATACGTCGAGGCGATGATCTGACGAGACACGAACGTCAGCTCGGCGAGGCCGATGACGCTGATCAGCGAGGTGTCCTTGAGGGTGATGATGCCCTGGTTCACGAACGAGGGGATCATGATGCGGAACGCCTGCGGCAGCACGACCTTCTGCATGGTCTTCCAGTGTCCGAGGCCCAGCGAACGCGACGCCTCAGCCTGACCGGGGTCGACGGCCTGGATGCCACCGCGGATGATCTCGGTCATGTACGCACCCGTGTTCAGCGAGAGCGTGATGGCTCCGGCGACGAACGGGTTGAACGTGAGCCCGGGGAACAGCTGTGGGATGGCGAAGAACACGAAAAACGCCTGCACGAGGATCGGCGTGCCGCGGAAGACGTAGACGTACGCCGTCGCGATCCAGCGGAACGGTGCGAACGCCGAGACACGGCCGAAGCCGAAGATGAGGCCGAGGATGAATGCGGCCACGATCGCGACGAGCGTCGCGAGGATCGTGAGCCAGAGGCCCTCCATGAGAGCGGGCCAGTACTTCACCGCGACCGAGAAGATGTCGGTCGCCTGCGTGGTCTCCTCGCCGCCGGCGAGGTAGCTGTCGACGATCTTGTCGTACTCGCCGGATGCCTGCAGATTCTCGAGGCCCGCGTTGAACATCTCGATCAGCTCGGGGTTCTGGCCCTTGTTCACCGCGAATCCGTACTCACCGCCGAGTTCCGGCTCTCCGATCAGGCGGAAGCCCGATCCCTGCTGAATCCCGTAGGCGAGCACCGGGAAGTCCTCGAAGTAGCCGACGGCCTGACCGGCCTTGACGGCATCGACCATGTCGGTCGTGTCCTGGTACGGCGTGATGCGGAAGCCGTACTCGTCCTGGTTCTCTTCGGCGAAGGTCTGCCCCTGCGTGCCGGTCTTGACAGCCACGGCTTCGCCGTCGAGATCGTCGAGCGACTCGATGTCGCTGGATTCGAGCACCCCGAGCTGGATGCCGCTGGTGAAGTACGGCTCGCTGAAGTCGAACGTCTCCTGGCGCTCCTCGGTGATCGACATGCCGGCCATGACCGCGTCGACCTGGTTGGCCTGCAGCGCCTGGACGGCGGCGTCGAACCCGAGCTGGCGGATCTCGACCTCGAAGCCCTGATCTTTCGCGATCGCGCGCAGCAGGTCCATGTCGATACCGACGAGTTCGCCGTCGGGAGAGGTGAACTCGAACGGCGCAAACGTCGTGTCGGTGCCGATGACATAGGTCTCGGCGTCGTCGGCGGCGGTCGCAGCCGACGCTCCGCCGAGCAGCGCGCCGGCAGCGATGAACGCCGTGAGCGCCATCGCCCCGACGGTGCGTCCGAACGTGCGCAGACGCGCAGACGCAGGAGAGGGATTTCGGATCACGACGGATGCTCCTCGGATCGGATGGGCGACAGGATGCTGCCACTGGGATGGTCGTCGACCATCAACCCTAACCGGCGACGGCGTGTCGCCGTGTTCCGAGTGCGGTTCGCGGGCTCGGCGTCAGAGCGTGATCCAGTAGCGACGCACCGGCGCATCGCCGTGCTCGGGCAGCACGCGGACGTCCTGCAGCACGCCTCCGGCACCTTCGATCGTGCGGAAGGATCCGACGTTGTCGTCGTCGCAGGTCACCATCACGCGGTCGAGTCCGATCTCGCGCGCGCGCTCGAGTCCGAGCCGCAGCGCCGCTGACGCATAGCCCTGACGACGCCGGGATTCCCGTACCGCGTAGCCGATGTGACCGCCGACCTCGCGCAGGTAGGCGTTCAGCTCATGCCGGAAGGAGAGGAACCCGACGACCTCTCCGTCGTCCACGACCCAGTACAGGTCGTTGTGCACCGCATCCTCGGGCAGCTCGGCTGTCGTGTCGGAGAGCAGGGTCGACTTCGCGATCAGCGCGTCGAGCGTTGCCCGGTCGGGGGCGACCGGTGCCTGCAGACCCGATCCGTCGACGTGCCCGTCACCGAATTCGGCGACGGCTGCCGCCCAGGAGTCGAACAGGTCGGTGGTGGGCCTCGTGAGCTCGATCGTCATCGCACGATGACATCACACCGCGGCCGTCCGTCGCAAAGCCGGTCAGAGAGAGCCGGGTCTTTCGCACCGTCGTGCAGAAGACCCGGCTCGCGTCGGGCCTGGGTCAGGCCGCGGGCGCGGGCGCGGGCGCCTCCGCGGGCACGGATGCCGCGGCATCCGCCTTGTCGTACCGCCCGAGGAAGAGCGATGCGACGAGCGCGACGACCATCACGCACGCCGGGAGCAGGATCGCCTGCGACATGCCGGCGGCGAACCCCTCGGCGACCTCGGGCGGCAGCGAGCCGCCGCTGATCCCCGAGGGCGCGTCGGCGAGGCCCGGCAGATTCGCCTCGAGACGGGACTGCATGAACGTCGCGATCGATGCCGAACCGATGACCGATCCGATGGTGCGGGTCGTGTTGTAGATGCCCGCACCGGCACCGGCCTGGCGCGGCGGCAGCTTGCGCGTCGCGGTGGTGGCGAGCGGCCCCCACATGCCCGCGTTGCCGATGCCCATGAGGGCCGAGGGCAGCAGGAACATCCAGATGGGGGTGTCCATGTTGATCAGGGCCGAGTACCAGATCAGCGCGACGACGACGCAGAGCAGGCCCGG
>NZ_JAGGPD010000352.1 GCF_018613995.1 Microbacterium sp. ISL-103
CGAACGCGGGGCTGGGGGCGTCGGGTTGTTCCGCACCGAGTTCCTGTTCCTCGCCTCCGCCCAGGCGCCGACTGTCGAGCAGCAGCGCGAGTCGTATCGCGAGCTGCTCGCGGCCTTTCCCGGCAAGAAGGTGGTCGTGCGGATGCTCGACGCCGGCGCCGACAAGCCGCTGGCGTTCCTCAACGACGCGCACGAGGAGAACCCGGCGCTGGGGCTCCGGGGGCTGCGTGCTCTGCGGGCGAGCGAAGACATCCTGCGCGAGCAGCTGACGGCTCTCGCCGAGGCGGATGCCGCGACCGAGGCCGACCTCTGGGTCATGGCTCCGATGGTGGCGACCGTGGAGGAGACGCAGTACTTCACCTCGCTCGCACGGGAGTACGGGCTGAAGACCGCCGGAGTGATGGTCGAGGTGCCCGCGAGCGCGCTGCTCGCCGACCGGGTGCTCGCGCACGCGGACTTCGCCTCGATCGGCACCAACGATCTCACCCAGTACACGATGGCCGCGGACCGCCTGCTCGGTTCTGTGGCCGGGTTCCAGGACCCGTGGCATCCGGCCGTGCTCCGCCTCGTGCGCGAGGTCGGCGCGGCAGGTGCCCGCCTCGGCAAGCCCGTCGGCATCTGCGGCGAGGCCGCTGCCGACCCGATGCTCGCCGTCGTGCTCGTCGGGCTCGGCGCGACCAGCCTCTCGATGGCGCCGTCGGCCCTGGCCGATGTGCGGCACATGCTCTCCACCCGAACTCTCGACGAGGCACGACACCTCGCCGAACTGGCCCTGGCGACAGATGATGCCGCCGGAGCCCGCCTCGCCGTGGCCGATGCCACAGCAACCCTTCCCCCTCACCAGAAAGAGACGACATCATGACGACGACGTCACCGGCCGCCACGAAGGCAGGCGGCCTCCGAACGGGCGTGCAGCGCTTCGGCACGTTCCTGTCCGGAATGATCATGCCCAACATCGCCGCGTTCATCGCGTGGGGATTCATCACCATGCTGTTCATCCCGAAGGGCTTCTTCGGTGAGGAGAGCCCGTTCAAGTGGCACTGGTACCCGGTCGCCGAGCTGATCGGCGGCGGAGGCGACTCGGCCATCGTCGGATGGCAGGGTGCCATGACGGCTGTCGCCGAGGGCGACGGCGGCAACATCTTCGCCTACGTGGGACTCGTCGGCCCGATGGTCACCTACCTGCTCCCGCTTCTCATCGCCAACACCGCGGGGCGTATGGTCTACGGCGAGCGCGGCGGTGTCGTCGCGACGATCGCGACGATGGGTGTCATCGTCGGCACGAACATCCCGATGTTCCTCGGTGCGATGATCATGGGCCCGCTGGCGGCGTACGTCACCAAGCAGATGGACAGGCTGTGGGACGGCAAGATCCGCCCCGGGTTCGAGATGCTGGTGAACAACTTCTCGGCCGGCATCCTCGGAATGCTGCTGGCGATCTTCGGCTTCTTCGCATTCGGACCCGTGATGCTCGGCATCAGCGCCGTCCTCGGCGGCGCCGTCGACTGGCTGGTCGCACTCAACCTGCTCCCGCTCGTGTCGATCATCGTCGAGCCGGCCAAGGTGCTGTTCCTCAACAACGCCATCAACCACGGCGTGTTCACCCCGCTCGGCATCGAGCAGGCCACGGAGACCGGCAAGTCGATCCTGTTCCTCATCGAGGCCAACCCCGGACCGGGTCTGGGCCTGCTGCTCGCCTTCACCTTCTTCGGTGTCGGGGCCGCGAAGGCATCCGCTCCGGGAGCGGCGATCATCCAGTTCTTCGGTGGCATCCAAGAGATCTACTTCCCGTATGCCCTGAGCAAGCCGACCACGATCCTCGCACTGATCGCGGGTGGAGCGGCCGGAGTCACCACGAACATGCTCCTCGGCGGCGGACTCGCGTTCCCCGCAGCCCCCGGAAGCATCATCGCCGTCACTGCTGCAGCCATCGGCCCCGGCGTCCCGAACCTGCTGACCGTGTACCTCTCGGTCATCATCGCCGCTGTCGTGACGTTCCTCATCGCCGGGGTCATCCTGCGGGCCTCCCGCAAGCGCGACCTCGAGGCTGAGGGCGACAGCTTCGGCGACGCGATCGCTCAGACCGAGGCCAACAAGGGCAAGTCCTCCGCCGCGATGGACGCGCTCCGTGCGTCGTCGAGTGCGGGCGCGGCAGGTGCCGCCGCAGGTGCGGGGGTGGCCACAGACCGCCGCATCGAGAACATCGTGTTCGCCTGCGATGCCGGCATGGGCTCGTCGGCCATGGGTGCGAGCGTGCTGCGCAACAAGTTCAAGAAGGCAGGGGTCGAGGGCGTCACCGTCACGAACCAGGCCATCGCGAACCTCGACGGCACCGCCGACCTCGTGGTCACGCAGCAGCAGCTGACGGATCGCGCGAAGGCGCAGTCGCCGAACTCCCTCCATGTGTCGGTCGACAACTTCATGAACTCTCCGAAGTACGAAGAGGTCGTCGAGATGGTGCGCGAGCAGCGCGACACCGACGCGTGACAGACCGGGCGGGGCGGGTGCTTCGGCATCCGCCCCGCCTCCACATTCTCAGAAAGAAGGAATCACCATGAGCGTTCTCACCCTCGATCAGGTCCGCATCCACACCGGCAGCAGCACCCGGGACGCGGCTCTGCAGGAAGCCACCGACATCCTCGTGTCGGCCGGAGCGGTCACTCCCGCCTACGTCGACGCCATGCGTCAGCGCGAAGAGACCGTGTCGACCTACATGGGCAACGGTCTGGCGATTCCGCACGGCACGAACGACGCGAAGGATGCGATCCTCGGATCCGCCCTGTCGGTCGTCCGCTATGACGGCGGCGTGGACTGGGACGGCGAGCCCGCGACGTTCGTCGTCGGCATCGCCGGTCGCGGTGACGAGCACCTCGAGATCCTCTCGCAGATCGCGATCCTCTTCTCCGATGAGGACGACGTCGCCGCGCTCAACGCCGCCCAGACCCCCGACGAGCTGTACGCACTGCTCTCGGCGGTGAACGACTGATGAAGGCCGTCCACTTCGGCGCCGGCAACATCGGTCGGGGGTTCGTCGGTCTGCTTCTGCACGAGGGCGGGTATGAGGTCGTCTTCTCCGACGTCGCCG
>NZ_JAGGPD010000353.1 GCF_018613995.1 Microbacterium sp. ISL-103
CGCCGACGAGGTCGCCGGGCTCCTCGCCGCCGAAGCGCTGCGGATCGCCGCCTGGCGTCCGCGCTGGTCGGCCGAGGTCGACGAGCGTTCGCTGCCGCACGAGTCCGACTGGATGCGCACCGCGGTGCACCTGAACAAGGGCTGCTACCGCGGCCAGGAGACGGTGGCCAAGGTGCACAACCCCCGCCACCCGCCTCGCCGCCTCGCCGCTCTGCACCTCGACGGCAGCGAAGCGGTGCTGCCCGCCGTGGGCGATGCGGTCTTCGCCGGCGACGACGAGGTCGGGCACATCACCTCTGTCGCGCGACACCATGAAGACGGCCCGATCGCCCTCGCGATCCTCTCGCGCCGCACCCCGGTCGGCGACCCCGTCGTCCGCGCGGAGGGCGCAGACGTCGCCGCGACACAGCAGGTGATCGTGCCCGCGGATGCCGGTGCCATGGCCGACATCCCGAGGATCACGCGGCTGTCGCGCCGCCCGAGTGCGCCGGATCCCCGTCAGGTGGGCTGACCCCGCCGATCAGGCGAGCGGTGCGACCGCATCCCACGGGAGCGAGATCTCTCCGAGCCGCCAGCGGGACTTGCCGCCGAGCACCGGCCAGCCCTGATCGCGAAGGGCTGCGGCCGCGGCGAGGAACCGCTGCGTCGCACCGAACGTCGACAGCGGCGCCGCGCGGTCCCATTCGCGGTCGAGTTCGACCAGCAGGGAGTGAATCCGCTCTCCGGGCACGTTGCGATGGATCAGAGCCTTGGGCAGCCGCTCGGCGACGATGCTCGGATGCTCGAGGTCGGCCAGCCGCAGCGAGATCGTGAACCGCTGGGGAGCGCCGCTCGGGTCGACATCGACCCAGCTCGCGATGCGGCCGATCTCGTCGCACGTGCCCTCGACCAGCAGACCGTCGGGGGCGAGACGCCCTGCCATCGTGCGCCAGGCCGCCGCGACATCCGCCTCGTCGTACTGGCGCAGCACGTTCATCGCGCGGATCACGGCGGGTCGTCGTCCGGACGGCAGGGGCACCTCGAATCCTCCGCGAGCGAACGACACCCGGAGATCGGGGGAGAAGGGCGTGCGACCCTCCTGCACATCGGCGAGCTGCTCGTTCGCTGTCGCGACCCTCGCCGGATCGATCTCGAGACCGCGCACCTCGGCATCGGGCCGCACCCTCTGCAGCCGGGTCGCGAGCTCGAACGCGGTGACGCCGCTCGCGCCGAAGCCCAGGTCGATCACGAGCGGGTCGTCGGCGCGGCGGAAGGCGGAGCCGGCGGCGATCCACCGATCGTTGCGGCGCAGCCGGTTCGTCCCGGTGGTGCCGCGGGTCGGCCGACCGAGAGGAGATGACGCCATGCGTCAATCCTCGCAGGGCCGCGGCGTGGACGCGTGGACCTCCGCCGATAAACTGGGGTCATGACTGCTACGCGCACCCTGATCCTGCTCCGTCACGGCCGGAGCGAGTGGAACGAACTGAATCTCTTCACCGGCTGGGTGGATGTCCGCCTCAACGAGCAGGGCAGGAACGAGGCCCGTCGCGGTGGCGAGCTGCTCGCCGAAGCCGGCATCCTGCCCGATGTGCTGCACACGTCGCTGCTCAGCCGTGCCATCCAGACCGCGAACATCGCCCTCGACGCGGCCGACCGCCTCTGGATCCCGGTGACCCGCTCGTGGCGCCTCAACGAGCGTCACTACGGCGCGCTGCAGGGCAAGGACAAGGCGCAGACGCTCGAGGAGTTCGGGCCCGAGCAGTTCCAGCTGTGGCGTCGCTCGTTCGACGTGCCGCCGCCCCTGCTCGACGACGAGAGCGAGTTCAGCCAGGTCGGCGACGTGCGCTACGCCGACATCGACGGAGAGGTACCGCGCACCGAGTCGCTGAAGCTGGTCATCGACCGCCTCCTGCCGTACTGGGATGACGCGATCGTCCCCGACCTCGAGGCCGGCAAGACCGTGCTCGTGACCGCGCACGGCAACTCGCTGCGCGGACTC
>NZ_JAGGPD010000354.1 GCF_018613995.1 Microbacterium sp. ISL-103
TGGCCAGGGGCACGGGAGCCGGCCGGAGGGCCGCGGCCTGCGCGATCGCGGCGTGGCCGTCGGCCGCCTCGCCGATCACGACCAGGTCGTCTTCGGCTTCGAGCACCATCCGGAATCCGAATCGGATGAGCTCCTGATCGTCGACCAGGAGGAGCGAGATCGGCTCGGTCATGTGCGTTCCTTCGATTCGTGGTCTGCGGGCTCGGGCGGGGTCATGGGAAGCTCTGCGCGGAGCATCCATCTGCCCCCGCCGACCGGTTCCGAGATGATGGTCCCGCCCGCGTGAGCCGCCCGCTCGGCCAACCCTCGTAGGCCGTATCCCGCCGTGCCGACGGTCGCGTCGGCGCCGTCGTTGAGGATCTCGACCGTGACCGCGTCGGCCGTGTGGACCACGCGGACCGCGATCGAGGATGCGGCGGGAGCGTGCCGCATCGCGTTCGTGACGCCCTCCTGCACGATGCGGCCGACGGCGTGTGCGACCGAGGGCGAGAGCAGCGCGCCTCCGACGACCGAGAGCGTAACCGGGTAGCCGGCGCGTTGCGCATGCGCGACCGTCTCCTGAGGCGGCGTCGGCTCGAGCGGTGCGAGGGGCAGCGGCGAGTCGTCGGCGCGGAGCACCCCGAGCATCGCGCGCATCTCGGTGAGGGCGCTGCGGGCGGTCTCCGCGGCCGACGAGGCGGCGGCGCGTGCCTGATCCTGGTCGGGGGTGGCCGCGGCTCCCTCCGACAGTGCCACGATCACCGTGAGGGAGTGNNACCCGCCGCTGCGAGCTGCGCCTGCTGATCGCGCTCGACGAGAAGCTGGCGAGAGCGATCGATCACCGCCGTCAGATAGCGCTTGCGCCCGCCGACGTTGACGCCGATCAGGGTGCCGATCAGCCCGAGCACGAGCGACATCACCACGGCGTTGACGGCGATCTGGAAGGTGATGACGCCCGCGAGGGTGAGGAGGCCGCCGAATGCGGCGAGGGATCCGAGGCCGATGCCGAACCCCGTCCACGCCGCGCGCGACGATCGATACACCGCCAGCGAGTAGCAGGTGACGAGCAGGAGCGGCGAACCGATCGGCTGTAGAGCGAACAGGAATGCGGCTTCCAGAGCGAACGCGGCGACGTACGGCACCAGCGGGCGCCTGCGCCGCCACAGCAGCGTGGCACAGGCGGCGACGACGGATGCCGGAGTGAGGATCGCCACGCCGATGGCGAGCGGCATCGGCAGGTCGCTCGTGATGATGCCGGCCGGAACCAGCGACAGCAGCAGGCAGAAGAACGCGATCAGAACGTCGGCGACCACCGGATGCCGCGACCAGAAACGGCGGAGGACTCCGGGCGGACGCGGCAGCCGCAGCCCCTCGTCCTCGCGGACGGGGGTGCTGCGGCTGCGCGTTCTCTTCACCGGCCGACTCTACGCGGCCGGGTCATCGCGTCGCGGGATCATGCATCGCGGGTGCGCAGCACGGCCCATGCGGCGAGCATGCCCGCAGCGACCCAGCCGGCCAGCGTCAGGTAGGCCACGGGGCCTTCGAGGGCCGCACCCTCCGGGAGGATCGCGCTCTGAGCCGCCGCGACCGGCAGGTAGTTCGCTGTCTCGAGGAGCCACGCCCATGCCTCGCCGGCGATCGTGAAGAAGCTGGCGACGATCGGCAGGACGAAGAGCAGACCGACGGTCGCCGCGATCGCTCCGGCACCGGAGCGCAGGATGAACCCGAACGCGACGCCGATCAGAGCGAACACCGCCATGGCCACGGAGGATACGACGATCGGAAGGATCGACGCCGAGGGGTCTGACCAGTCGATGCTCTGATCCCGCGGCGCGACGACGGCGGAGACCGCGACGGCTGCCGCCGCGAAGATCACCAGCGAGGACACGAACATGAACACAGCGATCACGACGGCCTGGGCGGCCAGCACGGAGCCGCGCTTCGGGTTGGCCGCGAGGGTCGAGCGGATCATGCCCGTCGAGTACTCGCCTGTGACCGAGATCGCTCCGAGGATGCCGGCGAGCAGCATCGTGAACTGGATCGGCATCACGACCGCCTGGATGGGGTCGAAGCCCGGCATGTCGATCGCCTGCGCGATGAGCACGGCGATGCCGACGGTGAGGACGGCGGCGATGCCGATCGACCACCAGGTCGACCGCAGAGTGGACAGTTTGATCCACTCGCCGCGCACTGCGCGCAGGAACGTGAGATTCCGGCCGGTGTCGACGTGCTGCCGGGTGAGGGGCGGGGCCTGGATGGTCATGAGATCTCCTTCGTCCGGTACTCGACCGAGTCGCCGGTCAGGGCGAGGTAGGCGTCTTCGAGCGATCCCGTGGTCGGGGTGAGCTCGTGCAGCGGGATGCCGTGCTGTGCGGCGAGATCGCCGATGCGCGACGCGGGAAGCCCGACGATGTCGAGCAGATCGGGGGCCGAGCTCACGACCTCGACGGACGGGCCGCCCACCGCGCTGACGAGATCTGCCGGGCGAGGGGTGCGCACGCGCACCGTGTTGGTGGTCCAGGCGCGCACGAGCTCGTCGATCGGGGCATCGGCGAGAACTCGACCGCGGCCCATGACGATCACGTGATCGGCGGTCTGCGCCATCTCGCTCATCAGGTGGCTGGAGAGCAGGACGGTGCGTCCCTCGGACGCCGCGTGCCGCACGAACTGGCGCACCCACCGCACACCCTCGGGGTCGAGACCGTTCACCGGCTCGTCGAGGATCAGCGTGTGGGGGTCGCCGAGCAGCGCGGAGGCGATACCGAGACGCTGCCCCATGCCGAGCGAGAACTTGCCCGCCCGCTTGCGAGCGACGGGCGCGATGCCGGCGAGGTCGATCACCTCGTCGACCCGTGAGGCGGGGATGCCGTGGGTCGCCGCCATCGCGCGCAGATGGTTGCGGGCGGTGCGACCGGTGTGCACGGCCTTCGCGTCGAGCAGCACGCCCACTTCGGTGAGCGGTGCGCGGAGCTTGCGGTACTCGCGACCCGCGACGGTGGCGGTGCCGGACGTCGGCCGGTCAAGGCCCACGATCATGCGCATCGTGGTCGACTTGCCTGCGCCGTTCGGACCGAGGAATCCCGTGACGGTTCCCGGCTGCACCGTGAACGACACGTCCTGGACGGCGGTCTTGTCGCCGAATCTCTTCGTGAGGCCTTCTGCTGTGATCATGCTTCGACGCTACCGACGCGGGGTCATCGCGCGCGTCCTCCCCGAGTACCGTTCACGCTCGTGCCGGGGTCCTCCTGTCGGGGGATGCCGCGGATGCCGATGTCCGGTTCAGGGAGTCGGCCGCCCGAAGAGCTGGGGGTCGACCGGTCGCTGAGCTCGAGGCAGCTTCTCGACCACCAGCCGGTACGACTCCGTAACGAGTTCGGTCACCAGATCGTCCTCGAGCGAGCGGCCCGGCAACAGCGTGATCCAGTGCTTCTTGTTCATGTGATAGCCCGGCACGATGTCTGCGAAGGTCTCGCGCAGTGCGACGGAGTCCTCAGGATGCGACTTGAGTGTGACGCGTCCGGTGCCGTCCAGGGGCACCAGCAGGAAGACCCTCCCACGCACCTTGTAGACGTCCCACTCCGGGCCGAACGGGTTCTCTCGCTCGGCGCCGGGCAGCTCGTCGGCGCGGGCGGTGGCGAGGGCGATCAGGTGTGTCGGGCGCATGGATCAGAACAGCCTGTCCGCGCCCTTGTCGTCTGTGCGGGGCGCCGCCTGCACGCGCTCGTCGAGGGCGGCCGCGGCCAGCAGCGCCTCGTCGATGATCTCTCTGCCGGGTTCGGCGGTGAGCCAGTCCTCGCTCGACGCGGCGGGAATGAGCAGCGGCATGCGATCGTGGATCCCCGCCAGGTGCTCCGGCGCCGGTCGCATGACGATCGAGTAGCAGGTGAACGACTGCCCGTCGGCGGTGCGGCCGCGCTGGGTGACCGCCGCCATGCCGAAGAGCGCTCCGTCGTCGACGAGGAACTCGTGCCACACGCGTTCGGGCTTCTTCATCTCGTACCAGCTCGTCGCGGGCACGAGCGCCCTGCTCTTCAGGCCGCCGGGGCGGTCTTGCAGGCGCTCGGAGCGTGTGTTGATCGAGGGGAACTTCGACGGCTCGCCGCCGACCAGGAACCCCCACCAGGCGGGCTCCAGCGTCGGGGCGGTCTCGGGCTGAACGATGATCGGGTTGAGGTTGCGCAGGTTCTTGCCGGTGGGGCGCACGGTCTCGCGCGCGTTGTCCTCCGCCCAGCCCCGGAGTCCGTCGAGCACCGCCTCGTCGGCGGCAGCCAGAAGCTCGGTGTCGGTGAACCGCGGATCAAGTCCATAACTCGCGCACATGCCGCCAGGGTACGCCCGGCCACCGACATCCGCGCCGCAGACATCCGCGCCGCGCTCCCGGACACGGACTCGTGCTCGGCTAGGGTCGACAGGTGACCCAGGCGCGCCGACTCTCTGCACCGGTCGCACTCGGGGGAGCGGTGGCGATCGGCGTCATGACGGCCATCCAGGCGCGCATCAACGGAGTCCTGGGAATCGCGGTCGACAACGGCATCGTCGCGGGACTCATCTCGTTCGCGGTGGGCCTCGCGGCTCTGACCGTCGTGATCGCCTGCATCCCCTCTGCTCGCCGCGGAGTCGGTCGGCTGCGCGAGGGCATCCGTGACCGCGAGATCCCGTTCTGGATGCTGCTCGGCGGCGCCTGCGGCGCTCTGACCGTGTCGACCCAGGGCATCACAGCGGGCGTTCTCGGCGTCTCGCTGTTCACGGTCGGAGTCGTGGCGGGGCAGACGCTGCACGGTCTCGTGCTCGACCGCATCGGATTCGGACCGGCCGGCGTGGTCGCGGTCACTCCCGGGCGCGTGATCGGCGGCGCCCTCGCGCTCGCGGCCGTCGGCATCTCGCTCAGCGGCGATGTGCTCGCCACCGCCCCGTTGTGGATGCTGCTCCTGCCGTTCGCCGCGGGCGTCGGCATAGCCTGGCAGGCGGCCACCAACGGGCGACTCGCGCAACGGGTGCGCTCGCCGATCGCCGCCACCCTCATGAGCTTCATCGCCGGAACGCTCGCCCTGATCGCGGCCGCCGGCATCAGCGTCGCAGTGCGAGGCATGCCCGATGCGCCTCCTGCCGAACCGTGGCTCTATCTCGGCGGCTTCCTCGGCTCGGCCTACATCCTGCTCGGAGCGTTCATCGTGGCGCACACCGGAGTGCTCCTGATGGGCCTCGGATCGGTGCTCGGGCAGCTCACGACGTCGGTCGTCATCGACCTGGTGTGGCCGGCGGCGTCGGGCCCCGCCCTGTGGCAGATCGTCGGGATGGTCGTCGTCGCCGTGGCATCGGTCGTCGTCGCGCTGCCACGGCGCAGACGCTGACCTACTTCTTCTTCGGCTTCGGCATGCGCGTGACGAGCGCGCGGGCGTCGACGGGCTTGCGGCGCCCAGGCCTCTTGCCTGCCGGCTTGCCGCCGACGTAGAGCCACCCGAGGAGCTCCTCGTTCTTGCCGATGCCGTGGGCCTTGGCGACAGCCTTCGACCGCGTGTAGTGGCCGGTTCGCCACAGCACGCCGAAGCCGGCCTCGTCGAGCAGCAGGCTGAGCATGTGGGCGACGCCCGAGGCGACGGCCTCCTGCTCCCAGCGAGGCACCTTCTCGCTCTTGCGATAGCTTGCGACGACCGCGATCAGCAGCGGGGCACGCAGGGGCTTGGACGAGGGGGACTTGTCGCCCTCGGCCTTCGCGATCGCGGCGCCCAGCATCTCCCGATCGGATCCGCGCAGCTCGATCAGCCGCCACGGCCGCAACGACGAATGGTCGGCGACCCGGCCGGCGGCCGACACGAGCGTCAGCAGCTCCTCACGCGAGGGAGCGTCGTCGGTGACCTTCGACCAGGACTGGCGGGCGCGGACGGCCTCGAGCGCACTCACGACTGGTCGGGAGTGAAGTTCATGGCGAGCGAGTTCATGCAGTACCGGTCGCCGGTGGGAGTGCCGAACCCGTCGGGGAACACGTGGCCCAGATGCGAGCCGCAGTTCGCACAGCGCACCTCTGTGCGCACCATCCCGAGGGTGGTGTCCTCGATCAGCTCCACGGCGTCTGGCCTGATCGACTCGTAGAAGCTCGGCCAGCCGCATCCGGAATCGAACTTGGTGCCGCTCTTGAACAGCTCGGCGCTGCACGCGCCGCATGTGTAGAGGCCCGCGCGCTCCTCGTCGAGCAGCTCGCCCGTCCAGGCGCGCTCGGTCGCCGCCTGCCGCAGCACGGCGTACTGCTCCTCGCCGAGCTCTGCCCGCCACTCTTCTTCGGTCTTGTCCACGCTGTACGACATCGGTCCTCCTGGGGTCTGCTCCATTCTCTCGCGTTCAGAGGCGGGCGGCGTCACGAGAGAATGGATGCATGACGGATGACGTGCAGCTGCGCTTCGCGCGCTTCGCCGAGCACGAGGCGCCCGGCCGCAGCGACCTGTACGTCGAGTGGGCCTCCGGCGTCGCCGCAGACCACGATGTGCAGCGCATACTCGCGAGGATCCCCGAGAACCGCAGACAGCCTCCGCTCGTGTTCGCCGTGACGCGCATGCTGGGTGCGGGCCTCGTCGGCTTCGCAGGCTGGCGCGACTTCGTCCTCGCGCACGCCGACGAGATCGTCGACGAATGCTCCGGGCGTCGGCTGCAGACGAACGAGCCGCTGCGACTCGCTCCGCTGCTTCCGGTTCTGAGCGAGATCGAGGGGCCGATCGCGCTGCTCGAGGTCGGGGCGTCGGCGGGACTCTGCCTGTACCCCGACCGGTACTCCTATCGCTTCGTGGACGCGCACGGCGCGATCCGCCGCGAGCTCGACCCCGTCGGCGGGCGGTCGAGCGTCGTGCTCGAGAGCCGGGTCGACGGCGAGATGCCTGCAGTGCGGATGCCCGAGGTCGTCTGGCGGGCAGGGATCGACCTCGCGCCTGTCGATGCGGCTGACGAGCGCGACCGTCGGTGGCTGCAGGGCCTGGTGTGGCCGGGGGAAGAGGGGCGGGAGCAGCGGGTGACGGCGGCTCTCGACATCGCGGCGGCCGATCCGCCGCACCTCGTCGCCGGCGACGCGCTCGCGCACATCGATGCGCTCGCCGCGGAGGCGCCGTCCGACGCCACGCTCGTGGTGACGACGCCCGGAGTCCTCGTGCACATCCCGAGAGAGGCGCGCAACGCTCTGGTCGAGCGCATCCGCCGACTGGACGCGCGCTGGGTCACCATCGATCCGCCCGCGCTGCTCGACGTGTGGGCATCGCAGCTCGATGCCGACAGCTGGCCGGGTTTCGCGGTGGCACTCGACGGTCGGGTCCGCGCGGCAGCCGACCCACTCGGCAGATGGTGGGAGTGGCGCGCGGGCGCATCGGCCTCGGCGACCTAACCTGGTCACATGCTGGGAGAGCTGACCGAGCGGGATCGCGCCATCCTCGCGCTGGAGATCGCGTGGCCGCGGCACAGCGGTGCCAAAGAGGAGATCATCCGCGCCCAGCTGGGCATGAGCGCGGCTCGCTACTACCAGCTCCTCGGCCGCCTGATCGAGTCGGAGGCGGCGTTGGAATACGACCCCATGCTGGTGCGTCGACTGCGCCGCATCAGAGACGCACGATCGTTCCAGCGCGCCTCCCGCACCCCCGGGTTCGTCGGCTGAACGATCGTCCCGCCACGCGCTGAGGCGTCGGGCAGCGGATACCGAGGTCGGTGCCGTTAGCATCGAGGGGTGTCAGAGCCCAGCCGAGATCGATTCGACGACGCCCCCCCATCCCCCGGACGCGTCGGCGCGCCC
>NZ_JAGGPD010000355.1:0-3440 GCF_018613995.1 Microbacterium sp. ISL-103
GCCCGAGGAGATGTCATGAAGTAGTGGAACGTCGTCATCGTGCTCGGCGCCGCGCAGTTCGTCATGGTGCTTGACGGAACCGTCATGAACGTGTCGATATCGACGGTCGTGAGCGATCTCGACACCTCCGTGACGGCGATGCAGGCGGCGATCACGTTCTACACCCTGACCATGGCGGCGTTCATGCTCTTCGGGGCGAAGCTCGGCGATGTGTGGGGTCGACGCCGCGCCTTCGTGATCGGTTCGTGCGTCTATGCCGCAGGCTCCCTCATCACGGCGCTGAGTCCGTCCGTGGGGTTCCTGTTCCTCGGGTGGTCGATCATCGAGGGGCTGGGCGCGGTGCTGGTGATCCCCGCAATCGCCGCCCTCGTCGCCGACAACTACCGAGGTGCCGAGCGCGTCACGGCCTTCGCCGTCATCGGCGCCGTGTCGGGTGCGGCCGTCGCGGCTGGTCCGTTGATCGGCGGAGCGGTGACCACCTACTCGAGCTGGCGGTTCGTCTTCGTCGCCGAGGTGGTGATCATGCTGGGCGTCGTGCTGTGCGCTCGCATCATCGCCGATTCCACCCCGCGACAGAGCATCCGCATCGACATCGGCAGCGTGCTGCTCTCGTCTGCCGGTCTCGTCCTGATCGTCTTCGGCATGCTGCAGAGCAAGACGTGGGGGTGGGTGCTGCCCCTGTACACGCCGGAGATCGCGGGCATCCCCATCGCACCCCTCGGAGTCTCTCTGACGACCTGGTGCATCGCGCTCGGCGCCGCTCTGATCACGCTCTTCATCAGGTGGCAGCGACGGCTGATGCGCGACGGCCGATCTCCTCTGATGCAGCCGGACCTGTTCTCCATCACGACTCTGCGCAGCGGGCTCTCGGTACTCGGCGCCCAGTACGCCGTGACGGCAGGGCTGTTCTTCATGGTCCCGGTCTACCTGCAGATGACACTCGGATTCGACGCGCTCGAGACGGGCATCAAGATCTTCCCGCTCTCGGTCTCGTTGATCCTCTTCTCGATCATCGGCACCGCTCTGTCTCGGCGGTGGTCNNNNTCTCAGCGCCGTCCTGCTGCTCGGCTCGGTGACCGAGGACCTCCGCGGCGGCCTGTTCGCGGTCGGCATGTTCCTCGCCGGCAGCGCTCTCGGTCTTCTGGCCTCGCAGCTCGGCAACGTCAACATGTCGAGCGTGAGCGAGAAGGACACGAGTGAAGCCGGCGGACTGCAGGGCGTCTTCCAGAATCTCGGCTCATCGCTCGGAACAGCGTTGATCGGGTCGCTGCTGATCGGGGCGCTGTCGACCTCGTTCGCGTCGGGAGTCGCCGTGAGCGATCTTTCGAACGACGTGCGCGAGACGGTGAGCGCCGCGACGGACCGCGGCGTCACAGTGGTGCCCGCAGCCGACGTCGCCGGAATCGGGGAAGCGGCCGGCCTCAGCGACGAGGACTCGAGCGAACTCGCCGACATCTACCGCGAGTCGCAGCTCTCGTCACTCCGCGTGTCGTTCGTCGGGCTGATCGTGATCAGCCTGCTGTCGATCCTGTTCTCGCGGGGCATCCCGGCAGGGTTGTCGATCCGGCGAAAAGACGGCGCCGACGTGGCGGAGAAGGCCTGATCGGCGTGTCCCTCGCCGTGTGAACTCAGATCCGCGGCGCTGCCGTGCTCTCGCGAACCACGAGCTCGGTGCCGACCAGCGGCGTCTGGGTGCGCTCTCCCCCGTCGAGCTCGGCGAGCAGGGCGTCGACCGCGAGGGCGCCGACCCTCTCAGGATGCTGCTGCACGGTAGTGAGCGGGGGCCACAGCTGCGCGGCATCCGGCAGGCCGTCGAATCCGACCACACTGACGTCTGCGGGGATGTCGCGCCCCGCCTCACGGAACGCCCGGACCACGCCGATCGCCATCTGGTCGTTCGCTGCGAAGACCGCTGTGACCGTGTCGTCGTCGCGGAGTCGGAGCCCCGCCCGGTAGCCGGACTCCGCCGACCAGTCACCCTGCAGCGGCTCGGGAACGGCGTGACCCCGTGCCTCGAGCGTCGCGCGCCACGACTCGCGTCGACGCTCGGCGGAGTAGGACTTGGCCGGACCGGCGACGTGCCAGACCGTCTCGTGGCCGAGGTCGAGGAGGTGCTCGACGGCGAGACGTGCGCCCTGTGCCTGGTCCGTGTCGACGAAGGGATGAGCCGATCCCCGGTTCGAGTCGACCAGGACGACGGGCAGCCCGTCGGGGATCTCGACCTCTGCCTCGTCGAGCTGGTGAGCCTCGATGACGATGATGATCCCGTCGACGGCGTGCTCCTCGAGGCGCCGGAACGCTCCGGCGACGGTGTCGCGTGCGCTCGACTCGACCGGGATGAGGGTGAGGGCGTATCCCATCTGCGAGGCGCGCACCGCGATCGCGTCGAGTGTGCGCTGGTTGCCGTAGGAGCTGAAGGAGAACATGATGACGCCGATCGCGCGGAATCGACCGGAGCGAAGGGCCCGGGCCGCGCTGTTGGGCCGGTAGCCGAGTCGCTGCATGGCGTCCTCGACGCGCTCCCTGGTCGCCGCGCCGACGTAGCCTCGGGCGTTCACGACACGTGAGACGGTCTGTCCCGAGACACCGGCCTCGCGGGCGACGTCCTCCATCGAGGGATCCCGTCGCCGCTGCGGCGGCTCTGCCGGCTGTTCCGAAGTCACGATCGNNACTAGCAGCGCATCGAATATGTTGACGTTGACACACGGCGCAGTGAGCGCCCGATCTCTAAGAAGGTTCTCGTCAATGACGACTCAAGATTCCGCAGCCCTGGCGGACCACGGCATCCGCCGGCGTGAGAAGCGCGACTGGAAGGGATGGGCTTTCGTCGGCCCGTTCATGGTCGTCTTCGCCCTGGTTTTCCTCACCCCCCTCGCGTACGCGCTCTACCTCAGCTTCTTCCAGGAGAAGCTGATCGGCGGCACCGCGTTCGTCGGGTTCGACAACTACGTGCGAGCGCTCACCGACCCCCAGTTCTGGGAGGCGTTCGGCCGCGTCGTGCTGTTCCTCGTGGTGCAGGTGCCGATCATGCTGGCCCTCGCCCTGGCCGCGGCCCTCGCACTCGACAGCGCCCGCCTGCGCGGAGCGTCGTTCTTCCGCATCCTCATCTTCCTGCCGTACGCGGTGCCCGCCGTCGTGGCGGTGCTGATGTGGGGCTACATCTACGGCGACCAGTTCGGCTTGACGTCGAACTTCAACGACCTGCTCGGCAGCGACCTCATCACCCCGTTCGCCCGCGAGTGGATCCTGGTCTCGATCGGCAACATCGTGACCTGGCAGTTCGTCGGCTACAACATGCTGATCTTCTACTCCTCGCTGAAGACGATCCCGACCGACATGTACGAAGCGGCATCCCTCGACGGCGCCGGAGCGTGGCGCACGATCTTCTCGATCAAGATCCCCAACGTCCGCGGAGCCCTCGTGATCGCGACGATCTTCTC
>NZ_JAGGPD010000355.1:3469-3910 GCF_018613995.1 Microbacterium sp. ISL-103
TCCAGCTCTTCAACGAGCCCAACAGCCTGCGCCCCCTGGCCCCCAACGTGATCACGACGTACTTCACACCCAACATGTACGCGTACAACCTCTCGTTCGCCGGACAGCAGTTCAACTACGCCGCGACGATCGCCATCATCATGGGCGTCATCACCGCGGTCATCGCCTACGTCGTGCAGCTGCGCGGCTCGAAGACCGAGGTGCGCTGACATGGCACTCCCCCTCGCCCGCCCTTCTCAGAAGCGTCACGATCTGATGAACCCGCGCAAGTCCAAGATCCTGCTGATCGTGATGGTCGCCTACGCGCTGTACACGCTGGTGCCGCTCGTCTGGCTGCTGTTCAGCTCGACGAAGACGCAGTCGGGTCTCTTCAGCTCGTTCGGCCTGTGGTTCTCCGACGACTTCGCGTTCTTCGACAACCTCGTCGCGACCTTCTCGTAT
>NZ_JAGGPD010000356.1 GCF_018613995.1 Microbacterium sp. ISL-103
GCACCGTCGGCCGGGTTGCGCGTCATGCGCATCGCCGCGGCATAGAGCTGATCCATGAACGGGATCGCCTGTTCCTCGAAGTCGCGCCGAGGGTCGCTGACCGTCTCTGCGGTTGCCGTGTCATCCATCACCGGCCAGTCTAGGCGGCTGAGGTCGACCGACTCGCGTTCCAACGTTGCGAGCATGCTCTCTCCTTGTCGGCGAGAGCCCGTGATTCGATCGTCCGGACACTCGCGTTTACTAAGGTGGGAACCGATGACCGCCAACAGGTATTCCCCCTCCCCTGTCCAGGGCGTCTACGTCGCGCCATCCACCGCGGACGCCGTGCATGCGACGGTGACTGTACCGGGGTCGAAATCGCTCACGAACCGCGAACTCATCATCGCTGCGATCGCCGACGGACCGGGGCGGCTCATCGCTCCGCTGCACTCCGATGACTCCCGACGGATGGTCGACGCTCTTCGCGCTCTCGGCGTGGGTATCGAAGAGATCGAGGGCGACGGGGACTTCGGGCCGGACCTGGCGATCACGCCGGCCAAGCTCGTCGGAGGCACCACCGTCGACTGCGGGCAGGCGGGCACCGTGATGCGATTCATCGCGCCGCTGGCCGGTCTCGCTCAGCACGATGTGCACCTCACCGCTCACGAGACCGCGCTGCATCGCCCCATGGGCGGGCTCATCAGCGCCCTGCGAGATCTCGGAGTCGACATCGACGACGAGGGCACCTGGGCACTGCCGTTCACGATCCGCGGACACGGCCGCATCCGCGGCGGACGGGTCGAGATCGATGCCTCGGCCTCCAGCCAGTTCGTCTCCGGGCTGCTGCTCGCGGCTCCGCGGTTCGACGTGGGCCTGCATCTCGTGCACACGGGCGAACACCTGCCGAGTCTTCCTCACATCGACATGACGATCGAGGCTCTGAGTCGCCGCGGCATCCGCATCGAGCGTCCCGCCACCGGCGAATGGCTCGTCGAGGCGGGGGTGCCGCGCGCCAAGGAGATCGCGATCGAACCCGATCTGTCGAACGCGGCGCCATTCCTCGCCGCGGCCCTCGTCACCGGAGGATCCGTGTCGGTCACCGGATGGCCCGTGCACTCCACTCAGCCTGGCGCTCTGCTCCCCGAGATCCTGCAGGCCATGGGCGCCCACGTCGGTCGCCACAGCGGCACGCTCACGGTGAAGGCCGGGTCGGAGATCCGCGGGCTCGACATGGATCTGTCGGCGGCGAGCGAGCTCACGCCGACCCTCGTCGGGTTGGCGGCATTCGCGTCCGGTCCGACGACGATCCGCGGCATCGGGCACATCCGGCTGCATGAGACCGATCGCATCGCAGCCCTCATCGGCAACATCCGCGCTCTCGGCGGCGAGGCTGAGGAGCTGTCCGACGGCCTGCGCATCATTCCGCGCGCGCTGCACGGCGGCGGGTGGCCGGCCCACCACGACCACCGGATGGCGACGACCGGCGCTCTGATCGGACTCCGCGTCCCCGGAGTCGAGATCGACGACATCGGCACCACGTCCAAGACGCTCCCCGAGTTCACCCTGCTGTGGGAGCGCATGCTGAGGGGCGCGTCCGCGTGAGCTGGCTCGACGACACGGACGACCTCGACGACGACTTCGAGGAGTACGACGAGAGCAACATCCGCACTCGCCCGAATCCGAAGGCGAACCGCCCGCGGACCAAGCGCAGGCCGGCGCACGACGACGCGCAGATCGGTCGGGTGCTCGGAGTCGACCGCGGTCGGTACTCGGTGCTGCTCGACGAGGACACCCCTGACGAGCGCATGGTCACGGCCGCGCGCGCACGCGATCTCCGCCGCAACCCGATCGTCACCGGCGACCACGCTCGCGTCGTCGGCGACGTCACCGGCGAGGACGGCACCCTCGGACGCATCATCGGCATCGTGGACCGCACCTCTCTGTTGCGACGCAGCGCCGACGACACGGATCAGGTCGAGCGGGTCATCGTCGCCAACGCCGATCAGATGCTGGTCGTGGTCGCGGCCGCCGACCCCGAGCCCCGCGCGCGGCTGGTCGACCGCTACCTCGTGGCCGCGCTGGACGCCGGCATCCGCCCGCTGCTCGTCGTCACCAAGACCGACCTCGCCGACCCCGCAGCCTTCCTCTCGCACTTCGACGGGCTCGATCTGCGGGTCTTCACCAGCGCGCAGGACGAGATGCCCGTCGACGAGATCGGCGCGGCGCTGGTCGGCCACTCGACGGTGTTCGTCGGCCACTCGGGTGTGGGCAAGTCCACGCTCGTCAACGCCCTCGTCCCGAGCGCGCTGCGCGCGACGGGGCACGTCAATCAGGTCACCGGTCGCGGCCGACACACCTCTTCCTCGACCGTCTCGCTGCGCTACGTCGGACCGACGGGCCGAGGATGGGTGATCGACACCCCGGGCGTCCGATCCTTCGGTCTCGGACACGTGAACCCCGCCAACATCCTCGCCGCCTTCACCGAGCTCGCCGAGATCGCCCAGAACTGCCCCCGCGGATGCACACACCTCGCGGATGCTCCGGACTGCGCTCTGATCGAGGCTGCCGAACGCGGTGAGCTGAGCGAGACCGGGCTGGCTCGTCTGGACTCGTTGCAGCGACTGCTGCAGACCTTCGCGGACAAGGCCGAACAGACGCCCGGCCGCTAGGCTGGAGCGGTGACTGTGCGCCTCGAACCCGGAACCGCTGCTCCCGACTTCACTCTTCTCGATCAGGACGGTGCGACCGTCCGGCTCGATGATCCGCGGGGCCAGAAGACCGTCCTCTACTTCTATCCCGCCGCGATGACCCCGGGTTGCACGACGCAGGCGTGCGACTTCCGCGACAGCATCTCGTCGTTGCAGGGCGCGGGCTACCGCGTGGTCGGCGTATCGCGAGATGAGCCCGCGAAACTCGCCGAATTCCGTGAGCGCGACGGCCTCACGTTCTCCCTTCTCAGCGACCCGGATCATGCGGTGCACACCGCCTACGGCGCCTGGGGCGAGAAGATGAACTACGGCAAGGTGGTCGAGGGTGTGCTCCGCTCGACGTTCGTGCTCGATGAGCAGGGCACGATCACGCTCGCCCAGTACAACGTCAAGGCCACCGGTCACGTCGCGCGGCTGCGCAAGCAGCTCGGCATCGACGTCTGAGGATCACTCGCCCCGGGGCTCGTTCTCTGCAGCCAGGTGCTCGTTCTCCGCGCGAGTGCTCGCGATCAGGAGCACGAAGCACAGTAGCGCCGGAAGACCGACGCCCAGGGTGAACGCCCAGGCGATCGGCTGCAGCGTGAGCGAAGCGAGGGCGAGCGCGATGGCGAGCACCTGCAGCACCACGCCGCCCGAACGTGCCCATGAGTGCCCGGATCGCGTGCCGACGGCGAATGCGATCAGCGCGACGGCTCCGATGAGCGTCAGCACGATCAGCGCCAGAGCGGTGGGAAGAGACGCCGCATCGCCCGCGCCCAGACCGACGAGCTCGATCAGCGCGAACACGGTCAGCGCGGCGCCTTCCACAGCGAGGACCGCTGCTGCCGCGAGTGCGAGGCGTGGTGAGCGCACGATGTCTCCTGAGAATCGAATGAGAAGCGGCGAAACCCTTGATTTCGCCGGTTTCATGTAACAGAATAGACAGCGTCATGTGCTCCCACAGCGGCGTGGGGCGGGCTTCGTGCTCGCATCACAGAATGCGGGCATCCGTCCGTATCTCAACAGGGTAGCGGAACCCGAACTGCACCCGAAATCCGAGTCGTCGCGTCGCGATGATCATTCAATCCACACCGAGGAGCCCCCATGGACTGGCGCGACAAGGCCGCCTGCTTGACTGTCGATCCCGAGCTGTTCTTCCCCGTGGGGAACACAGGCCCGGCGGTCGACCAGATCGAGAAGGCGAAGACCGTCTGCGCCACCTGCACGGTCACCGAGATCTGCCTGCAGTACGCCCTCGAGTCCAGCCAGGACTCGGGTGTCTGGGGCGGCCTCTCCGAAGACGAGCGACGCGCCCTCAAGCGCCGCGCCGCTCGCGCCCGCCGCGCATCCTGAACTGAGCCGAAGGCGCCCGAGACGATGTCTCGGGCGCCTTCGTCATGCCCGCACCCCGCGCGCTGCTACTTCGTCAACCAGCGGAGGGGGATGTCGATGATGACCTCGGTCCCCTCGCCCTCGCTCCCCCGCCATTCGATAGAGCCGCCGAGCTCGCCCTGGATGAGTGTGCGGATGATCTGCGTCCCGAGTCCCTGACCGATCCGCCCCTCGGGGAGCCCCTTGCCGGTGTCTCGCACCGTCACCCGAAGGTTCTCCTCCGTGCGGGCGGCGTCGATCGTCACGACGCCTTCCTGCCCGGCGAGGCCGTGTTCGACCGCGTTGGTGACCACTTCTGTCAGCGCGAGCGCGAGCGGTGTCGCGTATTCGCTCGGCAGCACGCCGAAGCGGCCCGTCGACTGCGTGCGCGCACGAGTGTTGGGGGCCGAGGCGACCTCGGCGACGAGTTTGAGCACGCGGTGGAAGACCTCGTCGAAGTCGACTTTCTGAGCAAGGCCCTGCGCGAGGGTGTCATGCACCACCGCGATGGAGTCCACACGCCGCATGGCCTGCGAGAGAGCATCGCGCGCTTCGTCCGAGTGCGTCCGCCGCGCCTGAATGCGCAGCAGCGACGCCACAGTCTGGAGATTGTTCTTCACGCGATGGTGGATCTCGCGGATCGTCGCATCCTTCGTGATGAGTTCCTGCTCCTGGTGCCGAAGCTCAGACACATCGCGGCACAGCAGGATCGCACCGATGCGGGTGCCATGATCCTTCAGCGGAATCGCCCGCAACGACACCGTCACGCCGCGCGCTTCGATGTCCGTGCGCCACGGCGCGCGCCCTGTGACGACGACGGGAAGCGACTCGTCGACCTGCCGGGACGGCGGGACGAGACGAGTGGTGACCTCCGCGAGCGACTCGCCCTCCAGCTCGTCATCGAAACCCATGCGGTTGAAGGCGGAGAGCGCGTTCGGGCTCGCGAAAGTGGTGATGCCGTCGACGTCGATGCGGATCAGTCCGT
>NZ_JAGGPD010000357.1 GCF_018613995.1 Microbacterium sp. ISL-103
CCGCGTGACCTGTGGTGCCCGCGTGACCTGTGGTGCCCGCGTGACCGGTGGCCTCCGATTCGAGTTCGGTAGCGTCGCCCTGTCATGACCTTCCCCTCCCCCTACGACGCCTGGTTTCCCGACGCCGAGTTCGACGGCAGCTACGGCCACACGCTCACGACCCTCCGCGGGATCGCGCCGGTTCCGCCGCCCACCGGCTTCGCCGCGCGATGGCAGGGCTGGCGGGAAGAGGCGAAGACGGTGGATGCCGCCCCCACCGTGCTCTCCACCGAGATCGCGCACGGACGACGGGTGTCGATCATCGAGCATGCGGGCGTCGACGGCATCCGCCTGCGCGCCTGGTTCGTCGAGCCGACCTCTGCACCGGCCCGCGTCGGCATCGTGCATGGTCACGGGTACGGCGGGCGTGACGTGATCGACCTCGCCCGTGTGCCGGACGACGCCGCTGCGATCTTCCCGGTGACCCGCGGACTCCCGACGATGAACGCGGGCATCGGCGCGCCCGAACAGCCCCTCGAACATGTGCTCGCCGGCATCGACGACCCCGAGCGTTACGTGCTGGGCCTGTGCGCCCGTGACCTCTGGCTTGCGGCGGATGCCCTGACCTTCCTCGCCGGCCCGCTGCCGCTGTACTACATCGGAGAGAGCTTCGGCGGAGGCGTCGGCGCCCTCGCGCTCCCGTGGGACGAGCGGTATATCGGGGCGACCCTCATCGTGCCGAGCTTCGGGCAGCACGACGAACGGCTGGCCGTGCGGTGTCTCGGCAGCGGCGAGGCCGTGCGAGAGCATGTCGCCACGCATCCTGAAGCCCGCGAGGTGCTGCGCTGGTTCGACGCCTCGACGGCCCTGGGCTTCGCCCGCATCCCGGTGCGGGTCGAGGCGGCCCTCTGGGATCAGTCCGTGCCGCCACAGGGGCAGTTCGCAGTGGCGAACGCGGCGCGGATGCTCGAGCTCGCCGTCCTCCCGGCCGGCCATGCCGACTATCCGGGGTTCGCAGACGTGACCGCCGACGCGATCAGGCGCGGCCGCGCCCACCTCGCTCGCTCACTCCGCGCCGCATCCTGATCCGCTCGCGCCCACGCTTCCCGGCTCCGGTCGCAGTTGGTGCCGCCTGAACGACGTCGATGCGGCACCAACTGCGACCCGAGCGCGTCGCGCCGCATCCTGATCCCCGCCGCGCGCCCACCACCGCGCTCCCGGGCCTGCGCATCCGAGCACTGGACGCCACTTGTCATAACAGGTACACTCAGCTTGTCATTACAGGTTGCGCAGCGCCGCAGCATCCGCACGAGGAGCACCGATGCCCCAGTTCCACACTCCCCCGATCTCGCCGATGGCGATCGCCTTCGACGCCGAGAAGCTCACGCTCTCGCCCGAGGGGCCGACCCTCACTCGGCGCATGTCCGACCTCGAGGGCCTGTTCCTCGACGCGGATGCCTGGGCTGCCGCTGCCGCCGGCGACAACCCCGTCGTCTACACCGTGGTCAGCTCGCCCGTGCCCGAGGTCGACCGCGAACTGCCGCAGTCGATCACGACGATCATGCCCGGCGACACCTCGGGTGAGCTCTGGATGACGAAGGGCCACCAGCATCCGAACCACCAGGGCGAGATCTACCTGGCGCTCACGGGGCGAGGCGGTCTGCTCATGTTCGACGGCGAGCGCACCGAGTGGCTCGACATGCTTCCGGGCACCATCGGCTACATCCCGCCCGGCTGGGCGCACCGCTCGATCAACACCGGCGACGAGCCCTACGCGTTCCTCGCGGTCTATCCCGGCGGCGCCGGCCACGACTACGGCTGGGTGCTCGAGCACGGCATGGGCTCGCGCGCCTATCGCGCGAGCGAGGGCGTGGATCTGCGCCCCTATTCCGCGACCGCCTCTGCGCAATAGGCTCCCGCCATGCTGATCGCGCACGATCTGGGGACGACCGGCAACAAGGCCTCCCTGCACCATGACGACGGCCGCCTCGTCACCTCTGTCACCGTCCCCTATCCGGCGCACTTCGCCGCGGGCGGCATCGCCGAGCAGAACCCGGCGGACTGGTGGGATGCCGTCGTCTCAGCGACCCGACAGCTGATCGCTCGCGCCGGCGTCGGGCCCGAGACCATCGGAGGCCTGGTCGTCAGCGGCCAGATGATGGGCACCGTGCTGCTCGACGCCCAGGGCGAGCCGGTGCGTCCGGCGATCATCTGGGCAGACACCCGCTCGGGCGCGCAGACCCGCGCGCTCGAGCAGCGCCTCGGCGCGGAGGATGCCTACCGCGTGCTCGGCCATCGACTGAACCCCACCTACTCGCTCGAGAAGATCATGTGGGTGCGCGACAACGAGCCCGAGGTGTGGGCGCGCGTGCGCCACTTCTGCGTCGCCAAGGACTACATCGTCTACCGCCTCACCGGGCGCCTCGCCACCGAGCGCTCGGACGCCTCGGGCACCAACGCCTACGACCAGCTGCGCGGCACCTGGTCGGCCGACGTGCGCGCCGCAGCAGAACTCGACGCCGCGCTCTTCCCCGAGATCCTCGACTCGACGACCGTCGCGGGGGTCCTCACGACCGCGTCTGCGGATGCGCTCGGGCTCCCGGCATCCGTCCGCGTCGTGATGGGCGGCGGAGACGGACCGCTGGCCGCCGTCGGCTCGGGCATCGTCGCGCCCGAAGACGGCGCGTACGTGTGCCTGGGCACCTCGTCGTGGATCTCGTTCGCGAGCCTCGCCCCGCTGCACGACCCGCAGATGCGCACCATGACGTTCGACAACGTCGTGCCGGGTTCCTTCGTGCCGACCGCGACCATGCAGGCAGGTGGCGCATCGGTGCAGTGGATCGCCGAGGCTCTCTCGCCCGACCCCGCGCGCCCCGACACCGCGCGGCTCACGGCTGAGGCCGGTGGCGACCTCGACACCGAAGACCTCTATTTCCTCCCCTACCTGCTCGGCGAGCGCTCCCCCCTGTGGGACCCGCACGCCCGCGGAGCCTTCGTCGGCCTCGGTCGCCACCACACGAGAGCCCACCTCACCCGAGCGGTGCTCGAGGGCGTGGCGTACAACCTGCTCACCTGCATCCAGGCCTTCCGCGAATCCGGCGCCACGATCGACCGCATCGATGCGGTGGGCGGCGGAGCCCAGAGCGACGCCTGGCTCGGCATCCTCGCCGACGTCTGGGGTGTGCCGATCCGCCGCCGCACGATCGTCGAAGAGGCCAACAGCCTCGGCGCCGCGGTCACGGGAGCGGTCGGCCTCGGCCTCGCCGACTTCTCGGCTGCCAGGGCGCTCAGCGAGGTGACGGCGGAGTTCACACCGGATGCCGGTCGGCACGCCGTGCACGCCCAGCGTCACACCCGCTTCGTCGATGCCTACACAGCGCTCGAGCCGTGGTTCGCTTCCGCGCCGCCCGCCGACCAGGGCGCCTGATGGGAGTCATCCTCGCCACCAGCCGGTCGTTCTCAGACGGCGATCTCGACCTCGTCGGGCGCGCGACCGCAGCCGGCCATCAGATCGTCCGCGGCCCCGCGCATCACGGACTCACCGAGCTCGCACCCCTGCTCGCCGCGGCCGAGGGCTGGATCGCCGGCACAGGACCCGTGACCGACGAGCACCTCGCCGCCGCCCCGAACCTCAGAGTCGTCGCCCGCTACGGCGTCGGCACCGAGGCGGTCGATCTCGATGCGGCGCTGCGGCGCGGCATCCCGGTGACCAACACCCCCGGTGCGAATGCGGATGCCGTCGCCGATCACGCCGTCGGGCTCATGCTCGCGGCCCTCCGGTTCATCCCCGACGGCGATCGCCGCGTGCGCGTCGGCGACTGGGCTGTGCGGCGCGGCCGCGAACTCGGAGCCGCCACCGTCGGCATCGTGGGCTTCGGCCGCATCGGCCAGGGCGTCGCCCGACGCCTCAGCGGTTTCGGTGCCCGAGTGCTCGCCGCCGACCCGTTCCTGCCGGCCGACGTCATCGCCGAACGCGGGGCCGAGCCGGTCGAGCTCGATGAGCTGTTCCGCGCCGCCGACCTGATCACCCTGCACGCCCCCGGGGGCCAGACGCTCGTCGATGCGACGCGCCTCGACAGCATCCGGCCCGGGATGATCCTGGTGAACACCGCCCGCCCCGACCTCGTCGACGAGCCCGCGCTGGCGCAGGCCCTGCACGACGGACGCCTCGGCGGATACGCCGCCGACACCCTGAACGGCGACACCGCCGCGAGCGCGAGTCCGCTGCTGGCACCCGACCTCGCCGACCGTGTGACCGACACCCCCGCCACTCCCGCGACTCCCGAGACCGGCGGCTACATGGGCTTCGTCGGCGTGAGCACCGGATCGTCCTCGATCATGAAGGTGTTCCCGAAATGGGCCGAGGTGCTGGGCCTGCCCACCGAGAACCTGATCGGGCATGACCTGCCGATGGATGCCACGCCTGAGCAGTACGTCGCGATGGTCGAGCAGATCCGCGACGACCCTCAGCACCGGGGCGCGCTCGTCACGACCCACAAGATGAACGTCTTCTCGGCGGCATCCGACCTCTTCGACGAACTCGACCCGTTCGCCGTGTCGTGCTCTGAGATCTCGAGCATCCCGAAGCGGGGCGACCGTCTGATCGGCCGCGCGAAAGACCCTCTCACCGTCGACCTCGCCCTGAACGACTTCCTGCCGGCCGCCCACTTCGCCCGCACCGACGGGGAGGTCGTGATCCTCGGCGCCGGCGGCTCGGGCACGGCCCTCAGCTGGGCACTGGCAGAGCGGGCGGATGCTCCGGCGAAGATCACCGTGACCGCCCGCGACGACGACAGGCTCGACCACCTGCGCGAGGTGCACCGCCAGCACGGCACCGCCGACGGGCTGATCGCGTACGCGCGCACCGACACGGTGCAGGATGCCGCGGCGATCGTCGCGGCGGCACCCGCGGGGTCGCTGATCGTGAACGCCACGGGCCTCGGCAAGGATCGCCCCGGCTCGCCGCCGCCCGACGACGCCGCGTTCCCCG
>NZ_JAGGPD010000358.1 GCF_018613995.1 Microbacterium sp. ISL-103
GAGATCGGGCTGGATATTGCCCGCGTCATACGCTTCCTGCACCTTGTGCTGGCTGGCCATGCCGAACCGAGCCGAGCGCTCCTTCGTCAGGTGCGGGAAGCGATCGAAGATGCGCTCGGCCGTGACACCCATGTTGAGGGCGCCGGGGTCGACCATGCGCTCCGCGACGAAGCGCGGGTTGGGGTCGGCATTCCCGCCGATGGGGTGGTGGCCCATGTGCTCGACTCCGCCGGCGAGGGCGAAGTCGTACATGCCCACGCCGATCGACGCGCCCATGGTCGTCACGCTGGTCATTGCACCGGCGCACATGCGCTCGACTGCCAGGCCGGGGACGGTCTGCGGGAGTCCTGCGAGGATCGCCACCGAGCGGCCGAGGGTGAGTCCCTGGTCGCCCGTCTGGCTGGTCGCGGCGATCGCCACGTCGTCGATGCGATCAGCCGGGACGGCTGCGTTCCGCTCCATCAGGCCGATGGTCGCCTTCACGGCGAGGTCGTCTGCGCGGGTGTTCCAGTACATGCCCTTTTCGCCGGCGCGCCCGAAGGGGGTGCGCACTCCATCGACGAAGAAGACGTCCGAGATCTCGGCCACTCTGCCTCCAAGTTTGTGCGGTGGCCTCAGTCTATGGAGCGCCGGAAACCGGGAGGAATCGGTTGGATCGAACCTACGAAGCGGGTGCGGACGCCTCGTCCGGCGTTTGCGCCGCCTCTACAAAGGCAGCGGCGATCTTCTGTGCAGTCTGTTCAATCTGCCACGGGCGTGCGCCGAGTGCGGCGAGGGCTTCGCCGATCGCCTCGGGCGTGGTTCCCGGCACATCCCACGCCACACGGCGAAGGTGGTCGGGGGTCAGCAGGTTCTCCGTGGGCATCCCCAGTTCTTCGGCGGTCGCCTCCACCACCGGCCGAGCGGCCTTCAGTCGCGCATCCGCCTCGGGGTTGCGGTCCGACCATGCGCGCGGCGGAGGGAGCGTATCGCTGGGCACGCGCTCGCGAGGAAGCTCCTGCGTCGCGCGGCCGTCGACCATCGCCTGCCACCAGCGGTCGAGCTGGGAGCGGCTCGCGCGGCCCTGGAAATCCTTGATGCCTGCGAGTGCCTGTTTGCTCTGCGGATTCGCCAGCACTGCGGCGATCAACGACCGATCTGGAACGAGGCGACCGGGCGACACGTCCTGGTCTTGCGCGAAGGCCTCGCGAGCCTGCCAGAGCGAGCGGGCCACCGCGAGGTTGCGCGCGCCTCTGACCTGGTGCAGCCCGCTGAGGCGTCGCCAGGGGTCTTCGCGGGGAGGCTTCGGAAGACGAGAGAGCGTGGCGGCGAACTCCTCGGACGCGAACTCGGTCTTGCCCTGTTCCTCGAGCTCCGCCTGCAGCACCTCGTACACGTCGATGAGGTGGAGCACGTCGAGAGCCGCGTACTCGAGCCACGCCGCCGGAAGCGGGCGTGTCGACCAGTCCGCTGCGGAATGCTCCTTCTTCAGGGTGATGCCCAGCGCGTTCTCGACGACCGCGGCGAGTCCGACCCGCTCGTGTCCGAGCAGACGCGATGCGAGTTCGGTGTCGAAGATCGACGGCGGGAGGAGTTCGAGCTCACGCAGCGACGGAAGATCCTGGCTCGCCGCATGGAAGATCCATTGCACGTCGCCGATCGCCGCCTGGAGTGGGCTGAAGTCGCCGAGCGGCGGCGGATCGAAGAGGAACACCCCCGCGTCACGGCGGAAGACCTGCACGAGGTAGGCACGCTGGGAGTAGCGGAATCCGGATGCCCGCTCGACGTCGACGGCGACAGGCCCTGTGCCTGCGGCGAGTGCGGCGCACGCCGCATGGAACTCCGAGACGTCGGAGATCACGGAGTATTCAGTCACGTGCTGCCTTTCGCGCGCCGATCACGGCGATGCCCTCGGAACCGGGCGGAAGACCCGCCAGCATCCCGACCAGTTCGACCCATGCCTCGACGTGCGGTCGGAACGGGCCCTCGGGTGTCCAGGACGCCCTCAATTCTATCTGCGCGCCGTCTCCTTCGACCGCGAGCCCTCCGAACCCCTTCGACAGCGTCTTCGTCGATGTGCCGGATGCGGAGTGATAACCCGCGTCACGAGAATCGAGTGCGTCCACCAGCCACGACCAGGTGACGTCCGCGAGGAGTGGATCGGTGCCGATCTCGGTCTCGAGCGGAGCCTGCGCGAAGATCACGATGCGCCAGTCGCCGTCCCACGCCGCGGGGTTGTCCGGGTCGTGCAGCAGCACGAACCGACCGGTGCCGTATGCAGACTCCCCGTCGTCGTCTGGGCGGACATCGGCGGCCAGGGCCAGGGCGTGCGGGGCGAGGCCTTGAGGGGTGGGGATCTCGCGGATCGTGATGTCTGCGCGGAACGCGATATCACGCAGCTCAGCCACGGCGGCGTCGAAGATCGTCCCGGCATCGGGGTGTGCGGTCACGGCAACAGGCTAGAGTCAGGAAGCGATGAAGAGTCTCAGGCACGCCGTTGCGCTCCTTGTCCCTGGATTGGTCGCACTCGGGGCGGCGATGGCGTTGCTCGTCTTCAGCGTCGCACGCCGGGTGGTCCTCCCGGCGAAGCGACCGGCCAACACCGAGATCCTCGCGGTCGACACCGGTGCGCAGACGATCGAGCTGACCCGCACGCTCGACACCGAGCTTCCGGGACGCTACGGACTCTTCACCTCGGGCACATACGGCTATGTGAAGCTCGGCGCGGTGCTCAGCGCCGACGCCACGACGGTGCGCCGCAAGCTGCTGACCCAGATCGAGCCCGGTGCGCGGGTCGACCGTGATGCGGCGTTCAGCGGCTGGTACTACTCGACGCCGAGCGAACTGCACCTGCGGTCCGAGAATGTCCTGAGCGGTGCGCCTGCCGGGCCCTGCCCCGCGTGGCTGTTCCCCGCCGAGTCGTCCATCTGGGTGATCCAGATCCATGGTCGCGGCGTGACCCGCGCCGAATGTCTACGCGCCGTGCCGGTGCTGCACGCCGCAGGGTTCCCGAACCTCGTCGTGTCCTACCGCAACGACGGAGAGGCTCCGCGCAGTCGCAGCGGCGCGTATTCTCTGGGGGCCGCGGAGTGGCGCGATGTCGATGCCGCGATCTCGTACGCGCTTCGTCACGGCGCAGAGCGCGTGCTCCTGATGGGATGGTCGATGGGTGGTGCCGTCGCACTCCAGACGGTGCTGAATTCGGGCAACCGGGATCGGATCGCCGGTCTGATCCTCGAGTCTCCCGTGATCGACTGGCGCAGTGTGCTGCGCTTCCAGGCTCGACAGGCGGGGATGCGCG
>NZ_JAGGPD010000359.1 GCF_018613995.1 Microbacterium sp. ISL-103
GGCGGGCACCCCGGTGCCGTCGGCGCGCGCCGAGGCCTGAGCCAGCTGCAGGAGGCACCAGCGGGTCGCCTGCTGGATGTCGTCGTGCTCGCCGATCTGCACGTCGCTGCGCGCCCAGAACGCGGCGAGCCAGTCGGCCTGCCGGTCGAACTGCGCCTGGACGCCCTCGAACGCGACGCGATCGAGCGAGCGGCGGCAGCGGTCGACGAGCTCGCGAGGGGGCACCCCGCGCGAGGTGTGGTAGCTGACGAGCTTGGTGACGGTGATCGGCACGCCGGCCTTCGCCTGCACGCGGAACACGTTCTTCGAGATGTCGGCCTCGATCAGCGTGCGCGACGTGTAGTCGTTCTCGGTCTCGATGATGTGGTCGGCGACGACGGCGACCGTCATGCCCGAATCCGCCACCGTGTACGACAGCGCGGAGCGCAGTCCGTCCTGCCAGTGCTCACCGGGATCGAGCACGCGCTCGGCGATCTTCTCGGCCTTGCGAGGATCGAAGCCGCCCTTCGCCTGGTTCGGGGTGCCCGCATAGACTCCGGCGCCGTCCTGGCGATTGATCATCTGGCAGCTCACGGTCACGGGCGCGTCGGCGTTCTCGACGACGACCTCGAGCCGGAGCACCGCGAGGTGGCGCTCTTCGAAGCTGACGATGCGCTCGTCGCGCATCCGCACGCGCTTGCCGGACGGGGTCTCCCACACGACGATGCGCTCGAGCACGCCGGTGCGCATGTCGAGCGTGCGACGGTACTCGCGGACGTCGGCCTCGTCGAACGAGATCGGCTCGTCATCGACGTACACCCGCATGACCTTGGCATCGGGAGCGTTGACGATCGTCTGTCCGACCTCGGCGAATCCGTAGGCCTGTTCGGCGTGCCGGATCGGCCACGTCTCGTGCAGTCCGTTGATGAAGGTGCCGTGCTCGTGGGCACCGCGGCCCTCGATGTGGTTGCCACGGAGGCCGAGGTAGCCGTTGCCCACCGCGAACAGGGTCTCGGCGACTCCGTCTTCGGAGTAGCGCGTCTCGACGAGCCGCCAGGGGTCTACGGGAAAGCGGTCGCGGTCGATCATGCGGTCTCCTGGTCGTCGGAGCTGGTGGCCTGCGGGGTCGAGTCTGCCTGGCCGGCCGAGCCGGCGGAATCGGAGAGGAAGACGTCGAGATCGTCGACGACGACGGTCGCGCCGGCGTCTCGCAGTGCATCGGCTCCGGCGCCGCGGTCGACGCCCACGACGATCGCGAATCCGGCGGCCGCGGCGGACGCTGCTCCCGACGTCGCGTCCTCGACGGCGATGCTGTGCGCGGGGTCGACCCCGAGGGCGACCGCTCCGGCGCGGAACATGTCGGCCGACGGCTTCGACGCGAGATTCTCGCGCTCGGCCACGACGCCGTCGACCACGATGCGGAAGAACGAGCGGATGCCGGCGGTACCGAGCACCTCTTCCGCGTTCTTCGAGCTCGAGACGACACCGAGCGGGACGCCGGCGGCGGAGAGCTTCTCGACGAGGGCGAGCGAACCCGGGTACGGCGCGATGCCCTCGGCACGCAGCGACTGCGCGAACGCGGCGTTCTTGCGATTGCCGATGCCGCAGATCGTCTCGGCCTCGGGCGGATCGTCGACCGCGCCCCACGGCACCTCGACGTTGCGACTGTGCAGCAGGCTCGCCACCCCGTCGTAGCGCTTCTTGCCGTCGACGTAGTCGAAGTAGTCGGCGTCGGTGTAGGCAGGCGTGATGCCCCAGCGTTCGAAGACGTCGTCGAAGACGACCTTCCAGGCGCGCATGTGCACCTCGGCGGTCGGTGTCAACACTCCGTCGAGGTCGAACAGGACGCCTTCGGCGCGGAGCGGATCGGGCAGGGCTTCGGGCACAGGAGCCTCCAGGGAGAAGGACGAGGGGTTCCGGCACCTCTCCGTGCCATTGTGCAAGCGTAGTGCGGCTCAGCACCGGGCGGTAACCCCCGAGGGCGTGTCGATCAGAGCATGCGGGAGGTCTGTCTGGCGATCTCGAGCTCTTCGTTCGTCGGCACCACGAGCACCACGACAGGCGAGGCATCGGTCGAGATCTGACGGATGCCCTTCTGCCTCGCGGCGTTGCGCCCCGGATCGATCTCGACACCGGCGAATCCGAGTGTCGCCATCGCCTCGGCCCGCACGGCCGCGGCGTTCTCGCCGACTCCCGCGGTGAAGGAGATCACGTCGACGCCCCCGAGCTGGGCGATGTAGGACCCCGCGTAGGCGCGCAGCCGGTGGATGTACACGTCGAACGCCAGCGTCGCCGCCGGGTCTCCGGCATCCCTGCCCGCCAGGATGTCGCGCATGTCGCTGCGCCCGGCGAGTCCCTTGAGGCCGCTGCGCGTGTTCAGGAGCGCGTCGAGGTCGTCGATCGAATAGCCGGCCCGGCGCGAGAGGTGCACGAGCGCCGCGGGGTCGAGGTCTCCCGACCGCGTGCCCATCACCAGCCCTTCGAGGGGCGTCAGCCCCATCGACGTCTCGACCGACCGACCGCCCTCGATCGCCGTGACCGACGCCCCGTTGCCGAGGTGGAAGACGAGCTGCCGGAGGCTCGCGAGGTCACGTCCGAGGAATGCCGCCGCCGACTCGCTCACGAACTGGTGGCTCGTGCCGTGGAATCCGTACCTGCGTACTCGATGCTCTGCGGCCAGCTCGGCGTCGATCGCGTACGTGTACGCCGCGGGCGGGAGCGTCTGGTGGAACGCCGTGTCGAAGACGGCGACGTGCGGGACGCCGGAGAACACGGCCTTCGCCGCGACGATCCCGGCCAGGTTCGCCGGGTTGTGCAGAGGGGCGAGGACGGAGAGCTCCTCGATCTGCTCCTCGACGTTCGTGGTGACGAGGGTCGGCGCATAGAACCGCGCCCCGCCGTGCACGACACGGTGTCCGACGGCGACCGGAGGATGCGCAATGAGCGAGGGGCCGCGCTCGTCGAACTGCTCGAGCATGACGGCGAAGGCGGCCTCGTGATCGGTGACGGGTCGCTCGCTCTCGTACGAGGCGTCGAGCATGGTGACCACGGCGCCGGCAGAGGTGTCGGGCCGCACGGTGTGCGTGATCGCGCTGACGTCCTGTCCGATCCGCTCGATGAGCCCGGAGGCGAGCTCGTTCTCGTTCTCGATGTCGATCAGGCTGTACTTGAGCGACGAGGATCCGCTGTTGATGACGAGGATGGCGCTCATGCGGTCGCGTCCTCTGCCTGCGCCTGGATCGCCGTGATCGCGACGGTGTTCACGATGTCGTCCACCAGCGCACCGCGCGAGAGGTCGTTGATCGGCTTGTTGAGCCCCTGCAGCACGGGTCCGATCGCGACAGCTCCGGCCGAGCGCTGCACAGCCTTGTAGGTGTTGTTGCCCGTGTTGAGGTCGGGGAAGACGAAGACCGTCGCCCGCCCGGCGACCGCCGAGTCGGGGAGCTTCGCCTTGGCCACGGCGGCGTCGGCGGCCGCGTCGTACTGGATCGGCCCTTCGACGAGCAGCTCGGGGGCGCGCTCGTGCACGAGCGCCGTCGCCGCCCTGACCTTGTCGACGTCGGCACCTGACCCCGACTCCCCCGTCGAGTACGAGAGCATCGCGATGCGGGGTTCTATGCCGAACTGCAGCGCGGTCGCCGCCGAGGAGATCGCGATGTCGGCCAGCTGCTCGCTCGTCGGATCCGGGATCACCGCGCAGTCGCCGTAGACGAGCACGCGATCGGCCAATGCCATGAGGAACACGCTCGAGACGACGTTGACCCCGGGCTTCGTCTTGATGATCTCGAAGGACGGACGGATCGTGTGCGCGGTGGTGTGCGCGGCACCCGAGACCATGCCGTCGGCGAGACCCAGGTGCACCATCATCGTGCCGAAGTACGAGACGTCGGTGACGGTGTCTGCAGCCTGCGCCAGCGTGATGCCCTTGTGCGCCCGCAGCCGCGCGTACTCGGCCGCGAAGCGCTCGACGTGCTCGGGGTCGGTGGGGCTGATCACCTGGGCTGCGGTGATGTCGACGCCCAGCTCGACCGCTCGCGCCCGCACGACGGATTCCTCTCCGAGGATCGTGAGATCGGCGACCTCTCGGGCGAGCAGAGTGGCTGCCGCGCGGAGGATGCGATCGTCATCGCCCTCGGGAAGGACGATGCGTCGACGGTCGGCGCGTGCGCGCTCGATGAGCCCGTACTCGAACATGAGCGGCGTGACCACACGGGACTCGGCGAGACCGAGCTGGGTGGTGAGCTCGGCGATGTCGACGTGGGTCTGGAACAGGCCGAGCGCGCGGTCGTAGCGGCCGCGGGACTCGGGCGAGATGCGTCCGCGCGCGCCCATCACCCGCACGGCCGTATCGTACGTGCCGAGGTCCGTGGCGATGATCGGCACGGTCGAGGTGAAGCCGTCGAGCAGCTGCACGATCGGCTCGGGCAGCGGGAACGGGCCGTTCAGGATGATCCCCGCGACGCGGGGGAAGGTGCCAGAGGCATCCGCGAGCAGAGTCGCGAGAAGCACCTCGGTGCGGTCGGCAGGGATCACCACCACCGATTCCTCGGTCAGCCGCGGCAGCACATTGACCATCGACATGCCGGCGACGACGATCGTCAGCGCCTCCCGCGCCAGGCGATCGGGATCGCCCTTGATGAGGCGCCCGTCGACCGCGGTGAGAATGCCGTCGATCGACGGTGCGACGAGCGTGCGGTCCTCCGGAATCGCCCACACCGGGGTGGTCTTCTGGGGCCGCACCGCAGCCACCGCGGCCTCGATGTCGCCCAGCGCCTCGGGGTCGGCGCGGTTCACCACCACCGCGAAGAGCTCAGCGCGCTCGACGTCGAGCTCAGAGAGAGCGAGAGCGCCGATCTGCCCGACGGCCGAGGCCGTGCGCGCGGTGGTCGTGCCCAGCTGCTCTGCCTGACGCTGCTGATCGCGACCGCTCAGCACCAGCAGCACGGGGGCGGCGAGATTCGCGGCGATGCGCGCGTTGTAGCCGAGCTCGGCGGGGCTGGCGACATCGGTGTAGTCGCTGCCGATGATCACGACGGCGTCGCACTGCCCCTCGACGGCCTTGAACCGCGCGACGATCGTCGACAGCGCCCGGTCGGGGTCGTCGCGCACATCGTCGTAGGTCACCCCGATGCAGTCCTCGTAGTCGAGGTGCACGCCGTCGTGTGCGAGCAGGAGTTCGAGCACGTCGTCGCGCTCGGTCACCGATCGCGCGATCGGGCGGAACACCCCCACCCGGGGCGTGACGCGCATGAGCGCGTCGAGCACGCCGAGGGCGATGGTCGACTTACCGGTATGGCCTTCGGCCGAGGTGATGTAGATGCTCTGCGCCACGGTTACACCCTAGGCGCACACTCCCATGAGAGGGCTGGGTCGGCCGCCGTGCGAAACCGATCAGCAGGGCGCCGACAGAGCATCCACCACGGCCGATGCATCCGCCGAATAGCGCGTGTAATAGGTCGGATCGAGGTTGATCTGCACGCGGTGGATCGCGAGCGACTGCTCCATCGACTGCCAGTCGCGCACCCGCGCGAGACGCTCGTAGAACAGCGTCGCCGCGGTCGCCGGGTCCATCCGCTCCTCCGGCGTGCCCCACCACTCCTGCTGCTGGAACAGACCGATGCTCGTGGTGCGGCTGCCGTCGGGATTCGTGAATCCGCTGGTCTCCCAGTCCCCGTAGTCGATGTTGCGCAGGCTGCTCTCCCCCATCGCGGTCATCACCCCGAGCACCTGTCCGTCGCGCCCGAATCCGAGGGACGCCGCCGTCTGCATGATCGTGGCGGCGTTCTCGAGCTGCTCGCCCTCCCAGCCGGCGATCCCCTGCGGCGGGAAGGTGGTCGGATCGCTCACGCAGATCGCCAGGGGCTTCTCGTGGGCGAGACCCAGCGGGATCAGCACCGCGGCGAGCGCCACGACGATCACCGCGGCCGCCGACAGCGCGATGCGTCGCAGCAGCCGGATGCGCCGCACGCGCCTCTGGGCACGCCGGCGGGGCGACATCCGCCGTGACCGCCCGCGGGACCGTCGGGTGCGCTTCTTCTTCGTCGAGCGTGTCGCGGTGCGGCTCCCGCTTCTCGTCGGGGTCATGCCCGCCCGCGCCCGCGTCGGCCTGCGAACGCCGCGAGTCCGCCACCGACGGCACCGAAGAGGTGCGCCTGCCACGAGATCCCTTCGCGCACGCCGACGACCCCGGCGAGCATGGTGCTGCCGTACAGGCCGATGACGACGATCGCGATCACGGCGTAGAGGACGCGGTGCGCCACCCTGCCCGGAGCGAAGACGCGCATGACGGTGTAGCCGAAGTAGCCGAAGACGAGTCCGGACGCGCCGACCGTCAGGGCGCCGGGGGCGTTCACGAGCCAGGTGCCGAGCCCCCCGATCACGGCCGCGTACGCGGTGACCGTCCAGAACCTGCGTGCGCCCTCGACCGCGACGAGGCAGCCCAGGATGAGAAGGGGCAGCGAGTTCGCGATCAGATGCGCCCAGTCGGCGTGCAGCAGGGGGCCGGCGACGATGCCGCCGAGGCCCGCGAGATCCCAGGAGCGCAGGCCGAAGCCGGTGAACGAGCCGGGCAGGATCGCATCGACGAACTGGACCGCCCACATCAGCGCGAGCAGCAGGATCGGTGACAGGAAGCGGCCGAGTGCGCTGGAGCGCGGGGAGTCGGCGGTGCTGATCACGTCTGGCCTTGTCACGTCACGATCCTGGCAGGACTGCCCCGGAGGACGCTGACAAAAGAAAGTGACCCTCCGCGCACCCAGCAGAGCCCGGTTACCCTTGCTGCGTTTCCGCCCTGGGGGAATTGGCCTGGATGCCGCCACGCGGAGAGCCGTCGACAAGTCTAGCCGATGTCAGCGCCTGCACTTTGACAGACTGGACAGGTCATGGATCAC
>NZ_JAGGPD010000360.1 GCF_018613995.1 Microbacterium sp. ISL-103
GCGGGAGCATCCTCCGCAGCAGGAGCATCCTCCGCAGCAGGAGCATCCTCCGCAGCAGGAGCATCCTCCGCAGCAGGAGCATCGCCCTCTGCGTCGGAGGAGGCCTCGCCCACCACGTCTTCGGAACTGTCGGGCGTGCCGACCGTCTCCGGAGCGTCGGCGGCTACCTCTGCGGGTGCGTCAGCATCCGCAGAGAAGTCGAGGGTAGGGGCGTCGTAGTCATTGTTGTCATCGGCCATCTCTGGCGTGCTCCTCGTGCGGACACTTCGTGTTCCGCCAACTCTCGTGCGGCACCCGCAGGTGCCGCGAACTCATTCGGTGTGCGACCGGCTCATGGCTCTGGTCACGAGGGGCATACGGCCCCGAAGTCTGCGTCGATGCCCACCACGACGGGGTCGAGCGGTGCATCACAGGCCATTATCGCACCAAGTGCGCCGGTTCGCGGCATCGTCGTGCGTCCGCGTCGTTTTCTCCGGTGTGCTCTCGCCCGATCCATAGCGATCGCTGAGATAATCCACATATGAGCGAGCAGCGTACCCGCCCCGTCGTCTATGCCGTGTGGTTGATCATCGCGAGCGTCATCGGCTGGTTCGCCGCCTTCCAGCTCACGGTCGAGAAGTTCGTCCTTCTCGAGAACCCGACCGACCCGCTCGCGTGCGACGTCAGCCCCTTCATCCAGTGCAGCAAGAACCTGGGCTCGTGGCAGGGCGAGATCTTCGGATTCCCCAATCCGCTGCTCGGACTCACCGGCTGGATGGCTCCACTTGTGATCGGTGTCGCGATCCTCGCGGGCGCGCGCTTCCCCCGCTGGTTCTGGGCGGCTTTCGGCGCAGGGATCACGTTCGCCTTCGGACTCGTGTGCTGGCTGATCGGCCAGAGCCTGTACGCCTCGAACCTCCTGGTGCTCTGCCCGTGGTGCATGGTGACGTGGGCCGTCACGATCCCGACCTTCTTCGCGACCATGCTGCACCTGACCCGCAACGGCACCTTCACGAAGAGCGAGAAGGCGCAGCAGCGCGCCGACAAGCTCATGGTCTGGGTGCCGCTCGCCACGATCCTCGCGTATGCCGTCATCATCATGATGGCTCAGCTGCAGGGTCTCGACTTCCTCGGCGAGATGGCGCGCATCATCTTCTGAGCCGCCGCTGCCGCAACGACGAAGCCCGCCGCACGAGAACGTGCGGCGGGCTTCGTCGTTGCGTGGAAGATCAGTCGAACCAGATGCCGAGCTCTCGCGCGGCGGACTCGGGGCTGTCCGAGCCGTGCACGAGGTTCTGCTGCACCTTCAGGCCCCAGTCGCGTCCGAAGTCGCCGCGGATCGTGCCGGGGGCCGCCGTGGTCGGGTCGGTCGTTCCTGCCAGCGAGCGGAAGCCCTCGATCACCCGGTTGCCCGCGAGGCGGATCGCCACGGACGGACCCGAGAGCATGAACTCGAGGAGCGGCTCGTAGAAGGGCTTGCCCTCGTGCTCCGCGTAGTGCTCGGCGAGGAGGTCACGGTCGGGCTCGACCAGACGGATGTCGACGAGCGCGTAGCCCTTCGACTCGATGCGCGCCAGGATCGCTCCGGTGAGGCCGCGCGCGACACCGTCGGGCTTGACGAGGACGAGGGTTTCTTCGGTGGCCATGTCATTCACTCTCTGTCTGAGTCTCGGTCGCGGGCCCGTCAGGACGACGTGCATCCAATCGAGCCCCCATGATCGTCGCATATCCCCACAAGCCGCCGAAAATCACGACGACGAGCAGGATCGCGGGCACCAGGATCGCAGACAGGGCTATGACCACCTGCAGGATCCACCCGGCGGTGATCGCCCAGGGCTTCGTGATCATCCCTGCCAGGGCGATGCAGGCGAGACCCACGACCGCTCCCCCGACGATGCCCCACCACTGCGGGATGCCCGCGGGCAGCGTCTTCAGGCCGAACACGGTGAGCCCTGCGAGGAAGACGACGATCGACTCGAACCCGAGCACGATCGGCGCCAGCTTCTGAACGAGGGTCCGCGGCGGGCGAGGGGCACGCCCCGGGCGCGCGGCCGACTCGGCGGTCATGCCCGCCACCCCGACTGCCAGACCTCGGCCTCGGCAAGGGTGATCGCCTCTCCTGCGAGCACGACGGAGCCCGCGATGACGACGGCCCGCCGGTCGGAGGAGGCCGCCCACTCGCGTGCGGCGTCCGCGGCCTCCGCGAGGGTCGGGTGCACGGTCGCCCGCTGTCCCGTCGCTTCGACGAGGTCGGCGATGAGATCGGCGTCGCTCGCGCGATCGGACTCGGGGGCTGTCGCGAAGACGTGCGCGGATGCGGGCGCGAGTGTGGCCACGATGCCCGCAGCGTCCTTGTCGGCGAGAACGCCGAGCACGACGCCCCACTCATCGAAGTCGAAGCTGTCGTCCATGGCCTGTACGAGGGCAGCGGCTCCGTGCGGGTTGTGCGCGGCGTCCACGATCACGGTCGGCGCGACGCCCAGCAGCTGCAGGCGCCCGGGCGACGTCGCCCCCTGAAGGCCCTCCGAGATGATGTCGGCTGCGATCGGCTGCGCGCCGCCCCCGATCAGGGACTCCACGGCGGCGACCGCGAGGGCCGCGTTGTGGCCCTGGTGGGCTCCGTACTGGGGTAGATACTCCTCGACGTACGCGGCGGCGAGTCCGCGGATCGTCAGCAGCTGTCCGCCCACGGCGAGCTTCTGCTCGGCGAGGCCGAACTCTTCGCCTTCGAACGCGATGGTGGCGCTCTTCTCGGCGGCGACACGACGAAGCACGTCGGCAGCCTCGGCGGGCTGCTGGGCCGAGACGACCGCTGCCCCCTCTTTGATGATCCCGGCCTTGACCGTCGCGATCTCGGCGATCGTGCCGCCCAGGCGATCGGCGTGGTCGATGTCGATCGGCGCGAAGACCGCCACGTCACCATCGGCCGTGTTCGTGGAATCCCATTCGCCGCCCATGCCGACTTCCAGCACGAGCACGTCGACAGGAGCGTCGGCGACGGCCACGAACGCCAGTACCGTGAGCAGCTCGAAGAACGTCAGCGGTTCTTCACCGGCCGCCTCCAGCTCGGCGTCGACGATCTCGACGAACGGCGAGATCTCGTCCCACGCGTCCGCGACCGCGGAGTCCTCGATCGGCTCGCCGTCGATCATGATCCGCTCGGTGAAGCGCTCGAGGTGCGGGCTGGTGAAGAGTCCGGTGCGCAGCCCGTGAGCCCGCAGCAGGCTCTCGATCATACGAGCGGTCGACGTCTTGCCGTTCGTGCCCGTGATGTGCACGACGCGGTAGGTGCGCTGCGGGTCGTCGAGGTAGGCGAGGATTCGCGCGGTGCGCTCCTTGCGCGGCTGCACCCAGCGCTCACCCGCCCGGCTCAGCAGCGTCTCGTAGACGGCATCCGCCTTCTCGCGCGCACTCATGCGCTCACCTCCGTGACGTTCGCATCGATGGTGACGACGATCGGCCGCTTGTCGGCGCCGAGGGCCGTGGCACCGCTGCGGAACACTCCGTCGCCCGGGCTCGTCACCTCGTTCACGAGCGTCGCCATCTCGTCGGTCGCGTGCACGGCGAACCCGACGGCGAGGGTCTCGCGCGCGATCAGCTCGGCGTGCACCTGCAGCGCCTCGGCATCCGCGGCACTGACGTTGAGCGCGAGCACGATGCGGTCGCTCACGTCGAGATCGGCGTTCTTGCGCGCCTCCTGCACGACCCGGATGGCGTCACGCGCAAGGCCTTCGGCCTCGAGCTCGGGGGTGGTCTGCGTGTCGAGGAGCACGAATCCACCCGACGGCACGAGGGCGAGAGCCTCCCCCTCCGGGCGCCCAGCGGTCTCGAGTGCGAGCTCGTACTCCGACGGCTCGAGCGCGATGCCGCCCGCGGTCACGACGCCGTCGGTCTCCGACCAGTCGCCTGCCTTCGCGGCCCTGATCACGGTCTGCACGTTCTTGCCGAGGCGCGGGCCAGCGGCGCGGGCATTGACGCTGAGACGGTGACTGATGCCGTAGTCGACCGCGGTCGTGCCCGTCTGCTCGACCAGCTCGACGGACTTGACGTTGAGCTCGTCACGCAGGATGTCCTCGAACTGGCCCAGAGTCGACGCCAGCGGCGAGACCACCGTGAGGCGCGCGAGCGGCAGCCGCACACGCAACTTCTCCTTCTTGCGCAGCGCGTTGGCGACGCTCGACAGGTCGCGGACCGCATCCATCGCATCGCGGATGTCGGCGGCTGCCGGGAATGCCGACTCGTCGGGCCAATCCTGCAGGTGCACGCTGCGCCCGCCGGTGAGTCCCTGCCAGACGCGCTCGCTGATGAGCGGCACCAGCGGAGCGGCGACCCGGGTCAGCGTCTCGAGCACGGTGTAGAGCGTGTCGAAGGCGTCGGTGTTCGATCCCTCCCAGAACCTGTCGCGTGAACGACGGATGTACCAGTTGGTGAGCACCTCGGCGAAGTCCCGCAGACGCGCGGACGCCGTCGTGGAGTCGAGTCCTTCGAGATCCTCGCGGACTCCGCGCACGAGGTCGCCGAGGCGGGCGAGGATGTAGCGGTCGAGCACATCGGTCGAGTCGGTGCGCCACGTCGCCTCGTACCCGCCGGGCTTCGCGGCATTGGCATAGGTGGCGAAGAAGTACCACGAGCTCCACAGCGGAAGCAGGAACTCGCGGACGCCGGCGCGGATGCCCTCTTCGGTCACCGCGAGGTTGCCGCCGCGCAGCACCGAGCTCGACATCAGGAACCAGCGCATCGCGTCGGAGCCGTCGCGATCGAGCACCTCGGAGACATCCGGATAGTTGCGCAGCGACTTCGACATCTTGTAGCCGTCATTGCCGAGGACGATTCCGTGGCAGCTGACGCCCGTGAACGCCGGACGGTCGAACAGCGCGGTCGACAGCACGTGCATGACGTAGAACCAGCCGCGGGTCTGCCCGATGTACTCGACGATGAAGTCGGCCGGTGCGTGCGAGTCGAACCATTCCTGGTTCTCGAACGGGTAGTGCACCTGCGCGTACGGCATCGAACCCGAGTCGAACCACACGTCGAAGACGTCTTCGATCCGGCGCATGGTGCTCTTGCCGGTGGGGTCATCGGGGTTCGGACGCGTGAGGTCGTCGATGTACGGACGGTGCAGGTCGATCTCGCCCTCGGGGTTCCGCGGCAGGGTGCCGAAGTCGCGCTCCATCTCCTCGAGCGAGCCGTAGGCGTCGACGCGCGGGTACTCGGGGTCGTCGCTCTTCCAGATCGGGATGGGCGAGCCCCAGTAGCGGTTGCGGCTGATCGACCAGTCGCGTGCGCCCTCGAGCCACTTGCCGAACTGACCGTGCTTGACGTTCTCGGGCACCCACGTGATCTGCTCGTTGTTCGCGAGCAGGTCGTCCTTGATGTCGGTGACGCGGATGAACCAGCTCGACACGGCCTTGTAGATCAGGGGGTTCCGGCAGCGCCAGCAGTGCGGGTACGAGTGCACGTAGCTCTGCTCGCGAAGGAGGCGCCCCTCGGCGCGCAGCAGGCGGATGAGCGGCGTGTTCGCGTCCATCCAGAGCTGACCGGCGACGTCGGTGACGTTCGGCAGGAAGCGTCCTCCGTCATCCAACGACAGGATCGTGGGGATGCCGGCAGCACCGGCCACCCGCTGGTCGTCTTCACCGTAGGCGGGAGCCTGGTGGACGATTCCCGTGCCGTCGCTGACGGTGACGTAGTCGTCGACGAGGATGCGCCAGGCGTTCTCCGTGCCGTACGCCTCCGTGTCGGCGTAGTAGTCGAAGAGTCGATCGTAGGTGACGTCCTGCAGGTCGGCGCCTCGCACCGTCGCGTCGACTGCGGCGAGCGCATCGTCGAGGCTCTCGTACCCGAGGTCCTTGACGTAGCCGCCGAGCAGCTCACGGGCGAGGAGGTAGCGGTGCGCCGAGGCCTCGACGGCGGCATCCGTCGTCCCCGCGATCTGGTGCACGTCGGCAGCACCCCCTGGGCCCGCGGGAAGCACGACGTAGTCGATGTCGGGGCCGACGGCGAGGGCGAGGTTGGTGGGAAGGGTCCACGGTGTGGTGGTCCAGGCCAGAGCGCGCACGGCGGTGAGCCCGAGTGCTTCGGCCTTTGCGCCGGTCAGGGGGAACGTGACGGTGACCGACGGGTCCTGACGGTTCTGGTACACATCGTCGTCCATGCGCAGCTCGTGCGCAGACAGCGGGGTCTCGTCGCGCCAGCAGTACGGCAGCACCCGGTATCCCTCGTAGGCGAGCCCCTTGTCGAACAGGGTCTTGAACGCCCAGAGCACGCTCTCCATGTAGCCGAGGTCGAGGGTCTTGTACCCGCGCTCGAAGTCGACCCAGCGCGCCTGACGGGTGACGTAGTCCTGCCACTCGTGGGTGTACTTGAGCACCGAGTCCTTCGCCTTCGCGTTGAAGACGTCGATGCCCATCTCCTCGATCTGGCTCTTCTCGGTGATGCCGAGCTGCTTCATGGCCTCGAGCTCGGCCGGCAGACCATGGGTGTCCCACCCGAAGACGCGGTCGACCTTCTTACCGATCATCGTCTGGAAACGTGGGAACACGTCCTTGGCGTACCCGGTGAGCAGATGCCCGTAGTGCGGCAGACCGTTGGCGAACGGCGGGCCGTCGTAGAAGACCCACTCGTCGTTGCCCTCGCGCTGGTCGATCGACGCGCGGAATGTCTGGTCGGTCTCCCAGAAGTCGAGCACCTCGCGCTCGATCTCGGGGAACCGAGGGCTCGGGGCGACGGAGGCAGCCTGGTCGGCGGCGGGGCCGAAGGAGGAACGCGGGTAGGTCATGTCGTCTCGCAGGAGTCGTGGCGGATGCTGCTGCGAGGACGATCCGTCGGGAATGTCATCCCGGGAACCGCGGTACCACCTCGCGTGCCGCGCCTCACGGCGGAGCCACTCTCACTGCGGCTGTGACGGGCCTGCCCCGCTCGGTTCTACTGAGTCCGTCCTCGAGGACCGACCGTTCTTCCGAGAGCTCCCCGGTGATGTCCGGATCACAGCTCGTGCATCCATTGTACGCGCGGTCGCGGGAGTGCGCCTCCTCCGGCGTGCGTGCCGGTGCGCACCTGCGAAGTCCGTGTGCGCTTCCACAGTCCGTTCTCGGCATATTCGGACTTGCGAAGCGAACACGGACTTGTCTGGTGCCCAGGCAGGCCGCGCGGTGAAGCCCCTGGGCGACAGCGCGCATGATCAGGTCCTGCACGAGGGGCCAGTCGAACATCACCTGGGCGTACGACACCCTCATCACGTGATAGCCCATGAGTGTCAGCTCAGCATCGTGGCGGATGTCTTCGGAGCGCTGAGCGCCGACGTGGTGTGCGCCGTCGATCTGGATGACGAGTCGTTCGCCGATCAGCGCGTCGACGCGGTGGCCCGCGATCCAGATCTGCACGCGGATGGCTACCCGAAGCCACCGCAGACGGACGCGAGGATACGTCTCCAGTCCCGCATCCGAGAACGGCACCGCGTGGTCGAGGATCTTCCGAGCGGCCGGCTTCCACGCGTACCCACGCAGCGCTTCGAGCGTGACGAGCGATTTGTTGAGGGCCGACTCCCACGTCGCGAGCGCACGTTCGAAAGGCTCGCACTCCGCGATGTAAGCGAGCACGTTCTCGATGGGGTCGACGAGGGCGTCCGGATGCCGGGGGACGATCGGCTTCCCCCGGTGCCCCCGAGCCTCGAACGGGATCCGCACCGCGGCGTTGTGGGGAACAGCGAAGTGTGGGGCGNNAGCCTGGCCGCGGTCACCACCGTCTTCTCGGCGCCCTTCGCCGCAAGCCACCCGCGGCGGGGACGAGTGATGAGGCCGCGTCGCTGGGCTGTCTCCACCGTCCTGCGCGAGAAGCCGCTCTCGGCGACGACGACGCTGCGCACCACACCTCCCCGATCCGTGATCAGGCGGAGCAGGTCGTCGACGGTCTTCATCCGTTCAGTCTCCGGATCAGCGAGCCTGGTTCTCATGGTCGCGCACCCATGACGCAGAGCCGGTGGACAATCGTCTCTGGCCCTCCGTCCGTGCAGGAACGGTGAGCTGCACGCCCCGGAAGTCCCCTCACGCCTCCCCAGTCAGGTTCCGAGCTGTGCGGACTCGCCAGGTGCACATGGACTCGCGAAGCGCACGGCCACCGGGCGCACGCAGCCGCGGGGCGCGACTGTCGCACCCACCCTCTACCCTCGAAGCATGGCCCGCTCCCCCGAATCCCCTGCGGCTCCCCGCGTCTCGCCCCCTGATCTCCCGCGCGAGTTCGAATCGGCGACGGCCCGGCGCAGCGCCGATCTGCTCGCGGCGAGCCTCGATCTCTCCGGCACCGTCGATCTCGCCTACGCATCGCTCGAGCAGTGCACGATCGCGGCAGACGCCGATGCGGTCGATCTCAGCGGCGCCACGCTCATCGACGTCGATTTCACGAGCGTGCGGATCGCGTCGCTGCGGATGCGGGACGCGAGCATCCGCCGCGTGCGCATCAGCGGAGGCCGGATCGGAACCCTCGATCTGAGCAGCGCCCGCATCGACGAGCTGCTGCTCGACGATGTGCGCATCGACTATCTGAACCTCGGAGGAGCGAAAGCCACCGATGTCGAGATCGATGCGTGCGGCATCCGCACTCTCGACATGCCGCAGGCCGAGCTCACCCGGATGCGATTCGCCGAGACGCGCTCCGATGAGGTCGATCCCCGAGGCATGCGTGCGACGCACGTCGACCTTCGGGGGCTCGACGCGGCAGCGTTCCTCGACGCGAACAGCCTCCGCGGCACCACGCTCAGCAGCTACCAGGTGCAGCAGCTCGCGCCGGTGCTGGCGGCCGGGATCGGGATCCAGGTCAAGGACTGACGGGCCGATTCGCCTCGAGAAGCTCCTGCGTGAACGGATGCTGGGGCGCGGCGAACACCTCGGAGACCGCCCCCTGCTCGACGATGACCCCGTCTTGCATCACGAGCACGTCGTCAGCCACCGCACCGATGACGTCGAGGTCGTGCGAGACGAAGATCATCGTCAGGTCGCGCTCGCGCTGGAGACGCAGCAGCAGCTGCAGCACGCGCTCCCGCACCGAGGGGTCGAGGGCCGACACCGG
>NZ_JAGGPD010000017.1 GCF_018613995.1 Microbacterium sp. ISL-103
GGCGGGGGGATCACCGGGCAGGCAGCGGATGCCGGCATCGACATCGAGATCGTGGGCCTCGGCGGCGCCGACCTGACGAACCGCATCATCGCCGAGAAGAACAACCCCGTCGGCGACGTGGTGTTCGGTCTGAACAACATGTTCTTCGAGCAGCTCAAGTCCGAAGAGGCGATCACCGCCTACGAGCCCGAGTGGAGCGGCGAGGTTCCGGCCGACGCCGGTGACCCGGCCGACGGTGCGTTCTGGCCGCTCGTCGAGCAGGCCATCGTCACGGTCTACGACGAGAACAAGATCTCCGACGCTCCGTCCGACGAGGAAGACCTCTGGACCGACGACGAGTACGCCGGCCGCTACGAGGTCAACCCCGCGCTCGGCCAGGCCACCCCGCAGCTCGTGCTCGCCAGCATCCTGTCGCGTCACCTCGACGAAGACGGCGACCTCGGCGTCAGCGACGACGGCTGGGACCTCGTGAGGTCGTACTACGAGAACGGCTCGCCCGCAGTCGAGGGCACCGACCTCTACGCCCGCATCACGCGCGACGAGATCGACTACGGCGTCATCCCCTCGAGCGGCATCTCAGCCCGCGACGAGGAGTACGGCACGAAGACCGGCATGATCGTTCCCGACTACGGCGTGCCGTATGTCACCGAGCAGATCGCGCAGATCAACGGCACCGGCAACGAAGACAAGGCGCAGGAGTTCATCGACTGGTTCGGCAGCGCCGAGGTGCAGGGCGAGTTCGCGGCCGAGTTCAATTCGATGCCCGTCAACGAGGGCGCGGTCGAGAAGGCCAACCCCGAGGTCGTCGAGCTCATGGGCACCCTCGACCGTCAGGACATCGATTTCGGCTTCGTGAGCGAGAACCTCGGCGCCTGGGTCGAGAAGGTCACGCTCGAGTACATCGGCTGATCGAGCCTCGACACCCCCTCCGCACGCACTGACCGGAAAGACAGCATGATCCGTTTCGAAGATGTCGAGGTCGCGTTCGGCGATCACCGCGCGGTCTCGCACCTCGATCTGGAGATCCAGGAGGGTGAGTTCTTCACCCTCCTGGGTCCGTCCGGATGCGGCAAGACCACCGCCCTTCGGGCCCTCGCCGGGTTCGTCGAGCCGACCGGCGGGCGCATCCTGATCGGCGGCCGCGACGTCACGCGCGTGCCGAGCGAGAAGCGCGGCGTGGGCATGGTGTTCCAGAACTACGCGCTCTTCCCCAGCATGAACGTGCGCGAGAACATCGCGTTCGGCCTCTCGGTTCAGAAGACGTCGAAGGCCGAGCAGCGCCGCCGCGTCGACGAGATCGCCGACCGCACGGGTCTTGCGCTCTCGCAGCTCGAGAAGAACGTGTCAGAGCTCTCGGGCGGGCAGCAGCAGCGCGTGGCCATCGCCCGCGCTCTCGCGCTGACCCCCAGCATCCTGCTGCTCGACGAGCCGCTGTCGAACCTCGACGCCAAGCTGCGCGTGCAGTTGCGCGAGCAGTTGAAAGACCTGCAGCACGAGGTCGGCGTGACCACGGTCTACGTCACGCACGATCAAGAAGAGGCGCTCACCCTGAGCGACCGCATCGCCGTGCTCGACGCCGGCACGCTGCAGCAAGTCGGCACTCCTGAAGAGATCTACGACCGCAGTGCGACGCCGTTCGTCTGCCGGTTCATCGGCGAGAACAATCGTCTCAGCCCGGCACAGATCACGAGCCTCGGCGGAGGACTGGATGCCACGGCCGAGAGCTATGTGCGGCCCGAGAAGCTGCACCTCGCCGAAGCCGGCGACAGCTCTGCGGCATCCGCCTCGCTCGATGGCACCATCGTCGATCGCACGTACCACGGCAGCCACAGCGTCTACACGGTGACGGCAGAGGATGCTCCGCTGCGCGTCAGCGTGCCCGCCGCGGCGAGCGCGCGCCAGTGGAACCCGGGCGATGCCGTGCGCGTCGACGTGGATCCGCGCTGGATCCTGCAGTACCCGGCGGCATGACATGTCGACTCCCCAGAACTCGCAGAACCACACAGACCCCGCGGTCCCGCCGTCAGCGGCCGTGACCGGAGAAGCCGGCTCCTTGACGACCGAAGCTGTCGTCGAGGGTCAGACGGCGGGACCGCGGATCCGCAAGAGAGGGCGCCCCGGCAGCGTGAAGGCGATGCTGCGCTCGCCGCTCGCGTGGATCACGGGCATCATCGTGATCTGGTTCGCCGCCGCCTTCCTCGTGCTGCCGAACGCCGCCCTGCTCGGGGTCACGTTCTTCCCCGACGGGCAGTTCAGCATCCGTGCCGTCGAGAAGCTGTTCGGCAGCGAGCGTGCACTGAAGACGCTCGGCAACAGCTTCCTGCTCGCCGTCACGCTGTCGATCACGGTCAACGTGGTCGGTGTGTTCATCGTGCTGGTGACGAAGTACTTCCAGGTGCGCGGCGCGAAGATCCTCTGGCTCGGCTATGCCACCACCCTGATCTACGGCGGCATCGTGCTGGCCGCCGGATACAACTTCATCTACGGCCGGTTCGGGTTCTTCACGAACATGATGGTCAACTGGTGGCCCGCCATGGACCGCGACTGGTTCTCGGGATACTTCGCCGTGGTCTTCGTGATGACGTTCGCGACCACGACGAACCACATGCTGTTCCTCTCGTCATCCCTCGGCAAGGTCGACTACGCGTCGATCGAGGCAGCGAAGCTCATGGGCGCCTCGACCTGGACGATCCTGCGCCGCATCGTGCTGCCGGTGATGAAGCCGATGCTGTTCGCCGTCACGGTGCTCACGTTCCTCATCGGGCTCGGGGCGCTGACGGCTCCGCTCGTGCTCGGCGGGCCCGACTTCCAGACCGTCGCGCCGCTGATCATCGACCTCTCGCGCAGCCCGATCACGCGTGACATCGCAGCTCTCCTGGCGATCGTGCTCGGCATCGCGACGATCATCCTGCTCGCGATCATGAACCGCTTCGAGAAGTCGGGCGTGTACTTCTCGGTCGCGAAGGTGGCGACGCCGATCCAGAAGCAGAAGATCCGCAACCCGTTCGCAAACGTCGTCGTGCACGTCACCGCCTACCTGCTGTGGGTGATCTACCTGATCCCCGTCGTGCTGATCGTGATCTTCTCGTTCGTCGATGCGCGCAGCATCCTCGCCGGCTCCATCACCCTCGACAGCTTCACGCTCGACAACTACGTCACCGTGTTCTCGAGCGCCGAGGCGATCCGTCCGTTCATCGTCAGCGTCGTCTACAGCGCCGTGGCCTCGATCGTCGTGGTCGGCGGCCTGCTGTTCGTGGCGCGGATGCTGCAGAAGCACCGCAACCTGCTGACGACCGCGATCGAGTACGTGCTGCACATCCCGTGGATCCTGCCGATCGTGCTGATCGCGCTGGCCCTCGTGACCGCGTTCGACGAGCCGCGGGCGATCGTGGGTGGATTCGTGCTCACCGGCACGCCGATCCTGCTGCTCATCGCCTACATCTGCGTGAAGATCCCGTTCACGCTGCGCCTGCTCAAGGCGGGGTTCGCGTCGGTGCCCGATTCACTCGAAGACGCCTCGCGCATCCTCGGAGCGAAGTCGCTGACGACGTTCCGCAAGGTGCTGGTTCCGCTGGTGCTGCCGACGGCCGCGGCGATCACGGCGCTGAACTTCAACAGCCTGCTCGATGACTACGACGCGGCGATCTTCCTCTACCACCCGCTGTTCAAGCCGCTCGGTGTGGCGATTCAAGAGAGCACGCGCGGCGAGAACAATCTCGACGCGATGCCGATCACGTTCGTCTATACAGTGCTGCTGATGATCATCATGGGTGTCACCATGTATCTCGTGTATGGACGAGGTTCGCGCGCCGGAGCGCCCCGCAAGGCCAAGAAGGCTCGCGCGTGAGTGGTTCGGATGCCGGTTCACCCGGGCTGCGCGTCACAGTGAGCGATGTGGCCGCGGCTGCCGGAGTCTCCCGCGCCACGGCGACCAGGGCACTGAAGGGCGAGGGGCGTTTCGCTCCTGAGACGCAGGAGCGGATCCTCGCCGAGGCCGAGCGCCTCGGATATGTGCGCAACACGATGGCCGCCGAGCTCGCCGCCGGCCGCACCGGAACCGTCGGGCTGATGCTGCGCGACGCGAGCAACCCGGCCTACGGTCTGCTGTTCTCGCGGCTGCAGGATGAGGCGCACCGGCGTGGCCTCGACCTCGTGACCGTGACGATCGGCGCCGACGAGCAGGGAGCCGAGCAGGTCAACGCGCTGCATCGACTGCTCGGCATGCGCGTCGCCGGGCTGATCGTGGCGACCGGTGGCATCACCGCCGCGCAGCTCGAGCCGTTCGCCGACCAGGTGCCGATCGTGCGCGCCGGCCGGGTCGAGACGGCTGAGGGGATTCATACCGCGCACTATGACGATCCGGAGCACGGAAGGATGCTGGCGTCGCATGTTCTGTCGCTGGGGCACCGGCGGGTGGTAGTGCTCTCCGGCGCGGAGGATGTGTCGTTCGCTGAGCATCTGCGGGCTTCGGCGATGGAATCGACGTTGGTTGAGGGTGGGGCGACAGTGACTCGGGTGTCTGCGGGGGCTGCGCCGACCGATGGAGTGGATGAGGCGCTGGATGCCGTGCGCGATGGGGCCACGGCTGTGATGTGCGCGTCGGACTATCGGCAGCTCGCGGTCATGCGCGCTCTGCGTACTGCGGGGTTGGCTGTGCCCGGCGATGTGAGCGTGACGGGGTGCGACGGCATCCTTCCCGGTGCCGATCTGTTGGGGCTGACGACGCTGCGGATTCCGGTCGAGGCCGTTGCGGCAGCGGCTGTGGAAACGATGCAGCGGTTGCTGAGTTCTGATGCTGATTCGGATTCTTCGGAGACCGTTCGGCAGCCGTTCGGCGGAACCCTCGTGCCCGGGTCGACCGCCGCTCCCGTCTGACTTTTCTGTATCTGTTCGTCGTCTCACTGGAAGAGAAATGATCCTCACCGAGCACTCTCGCCCATCGCACACCTTCGTGCACATCTCCGATACGCACCTTCCCGGTGAACGCGCGCCGCTGTATGGCAGTGGAGCGGATGCCGATGCGAACCTTGCTTCTGTCTTGTCGCGGTTGGTGTCTTCGGGGCTTCGCCCTGACGCTCTGCTGTTCACAGGGGATCTGGCGGATCGCGGGGATGCGTCGTCGTATCGGCGGTTGCGGGAGTTGGTTGCACCGGCTGTTGAGGCGCTGGGGTGTGAGGTCGTGTGGGCCATGGGGAACCATGACGAGCGTTCGGCGATGCGGGCGGAGTTGGGGATCGCGGGAGGGCCTTCGGATGCCGTGGTCGAGGCGCGGTGGTTCGGCGGGATGCGGGTGATCGTGCTGGATTCGACGGTTCCCGGGCAGCACTGGGGTCGGGTCGATGAGGCGCAGCTGTCGTGGCTGGCGGCTGAGCTGGCTACGCCTGCGCCGGGGGGTTCGCTGCTGCTGATGCATCACCCGCCGCTACCGACGGTGCTCGACCTCGCGGTGACGGTCGAGCTGCGGGAGCAGGCAGCGCTGGCGGCGGTGCTGGCCGGGTCGGATGTGCGGGGGATCCTGTCGGGGCACGTGCACCACCCGTCATTCGGGACGTTCGCGGGGATTCCGGTCGCGGCCGCGTCGTCGAGTGCGTACGGGCAGGATCTGGCGCAGCCTGTTGGGGCTACGCGTGGACAGGATGCTGCGCAGGGGTACAACCTCGTGCACGTGTACGACGGGACCATCGTGCACTCGGTTGTCGGGCTCGAGGTCGGTGCGGATGTAGGGGAGCCGGTCGCGGCGGACGAGGCCGGGAGGAGAATCGCCGGGCGGGGTATTAGCTGGCGGGAGTCGCCTTCGGGCGCGAGTGAAAACTGACCTGCAAGCCGTACCTGTCCGGCCGGTATTCTCGATCTAGTCGTGTCGCGGCAGTTCCCGTCATACATCGGCCGTTGCGCCACTCGCTAGTCTTTCGGGATGCAAAGATCTGCGCAGGCACTGTACGATCGCATCTCTGCGTGGTCCGGTGAGCGTCACTCGGAGGAGACGGCATCGAAGATCGCCGAGTGGCCCTGGGAGCATCTGATCGAGTTCGCAGACGCGTGGCCTTCGCCCGACGGTGCGGACCTCGACAGCGAGATCGAGCCTGTGTACCTGGGACGGCTTCGAGCCGTGACATCCCTCGGAGGCGGTGAGCCCGTCGCGCGACGGCGGCAGCTCGCAAGTCTACTTCTCTACGCTCCCGAGATCGTGACACCCGCTGACGATCTGTTTCAGGGATGGTATATCGCGGGCGACAAGGACACGATCGAGGCGCGGATTGAGCTGCGCGCGCAGTTGTCTTGGCTCGCGAAGATACGGCCTCTTGTCGAGGCTGGAGAGATCACATTCTCACGACGCCTACCAGGGGACGAGTGGGCGGCATTTATTGGCGGCTTGGACCCGAACGTTGAACAGCGATTTCGGGCGCTCGACGATATGAGCCGGGAAGACTGGGAGGCGGGCGGCTGGCGCTGGCCTGCCGACATCTCGGACGAGGATTTGTTATGGGTTAACCGGTCGGTCGGCATACAAATGGGCACATCGCTTGAGCTTGTTGCACGTGGCGCTGGCCAGGCGCTGTCGCTTGATCCGGTAGAAAAGACTGCCTTCGCACGGACTATTGGCGGCAAACAGCTGACTGACGGCAGGGTAGCGACGCTCGAGCGGCTGGGTGATTTCGCCCTCCCCGACTTCGAGGCAGACCTCTCAACACTTCTCGCCCTGCGTCGTTCAGACGCTTGGGAAGGTTGGCGCGAGGCGGTAAGGGTTGGCGTCACTGTCGCGACAGACGTCGCCGATACGGACGAAGGAGCACGTGAAGCGTCGAAGATCCTTCTTGACCATGTGGCAACGCAACTCCTGGAAGTGAACGGTGAAGCGACCAAATCCAAAGCGCTAACTGCCATACGAAGGGGCACGAAGGGGTTCATCGTGACGGGTCTTGGTGCGGCCTCTAACGCCGTTGCTACTGGTGATCCGTCTGCGCTGTTGGCTGGTGTTGCCCCGGCGATCGCGGACCCTGGGGCCGAGTATCTTGCACAGCTCTTCCCGCGCCGCAAAAATCGTGCGGTCCTCGACGTATTGTTGGCCATACACGACGTCATCGACTAGCTGCGAAGCCCAGGGATGTATCAGTAGTGAGTGACGGCAGGCCATGGCAACCCGCGTCTAACGAAGAGCTCCCGCAGCATGGTCGGGATGGTTGGCCCAGCTTGGGGCGGCCCGACGGGTCTCTCCTCAGCAGTAGTCACAAACGCCGCTCGAAGGCAGCAACATGCCACAACCGGGAGTCGGGCAAAGGCGGCGTTCCGCGTCCTCACGCCGCCTTTGTCGGGAATTACGTCCGCCGTCGCGGAGCTTGTTGTAAGGAAAAGCGATCCCGTCTTGGGTGCCGTCGTCATTCTTGAACCACACATAGCCTTTGTTGACCCACGCCGTCGGTCGACTTCCGCCACGAGGGATCATGGCTATGTATTGCCGACTCGGTGGCAGGTAGAACGAGACGAAGTCACGGCTCGCAACGAACGCTCGGGCTGCGGTGATGTTGTCGACGGAGAGCTGAAAGGCGTCCATTGCGGCCTCGAAGGCGTCGAAGGTGAGCCGCCCTTCCGTCGAATCGAGCCCCTCGATCGTGTAGCCAAGATTCGCGAGCCACTGCGCGGCTCCGTGCTTTCCGCCAGAGAAGTCGTCACTCGAGAGTCGGACGTGATGTTGCCGCTCATAGGCAGCGGCAAAGATCGCCTTCGAATCGTAAGTTCCCACCTCGGTCACCAAGAAGTACTCGCGCGCTTCTCCGAATCCGTATCGCTCGAGGAAGGAGAAGCGGCCGATTCGGTCGAACTCAGCCAGCGCTTCCTCGACCGCGCCGCGATCGGTGAGTGTTTCTATCGACGCCATGCTCGGATGCTACCCGGCCCTAGGTAAGAGACCCCGCACGTGGGGCGACAATGTGTATCTTTCTCGGTTCGAAACGCCGGGCTTCCGGCCCGTTCCGTCTGTCCCGCTCTAGGTGCACTCTAGGCTGTCGAGCAGACGCCGCGACAGAGGACACCATGGGATTCGACACTCCGCAGTACCCGCTTTCGACCTATCTGGACTGGACCACATCTGGCAGCGTGCAGCTTCCAGACTTCCAACGTGAGTACAAGTGGGAGGACGAACGGATCCGGCAGCTGCTCGTCACTGTGCTGCGCGGTCACCCCATGGGGGCAGTGATGCTGCTTGAGACGGGCAACGATCAGGTGCGCTTCAAGCCGAAGGCGATAACGGGCTCGCACGCTCCCGCCGGGGTCGCGCCCAAACTCCTTCTCCTCGACGGTCAACAGCGACTGACTTCACTGACTCAGGCGCTGAGCGGTGACGGTGTGGTCCGAACCACGGACAGCCGCGGCAAGCTGATTCAACGGAAGTATTTCGTCGACATCACGCTGGCCCTCGAGGGCGAAGACCGCCTAGACGAGGCCGTGGTGTCGGTGCCTGGCGACGGAATCGAACGCGAGAACTTTGGCCGAACCATCGTTCGTGACCTGTCGACCCCGGAGGCGCAACAGGCACAAGGGGTGTTTCCCCTCAATCTCCTCTTCGGCGGCTTCGACACATCGCAATGGCTTCTCGGCCTTGCTGAGAATGACGTCGCGCGAGCCTTCACGACCGCGATCCTTACTCCGGCGAGCAAGTACCAGATTCCCGCAATCGAACTCGATAAGGAGACAAGCAAGGCTGCTGTTGCAACGGTGTTCGAGAAGGTCAACACCGGAGGAGTACCCCTCAACGTCTTCGAGCTTCTCACCGCGACCTTCGCGGGAGACGCGGATTACTTCGCGACTCATGGATCCGACTTCCGACTCAACGACGACTGGCAAGAACTCGGCGACACTTTCAGGTCTAAGCCGACACTCGCGGCGCTCAAGAGCACGGACTTCCTGCAGGCCGTCACCCTGCTCGCCACGCGGAAGCGCAACCTCAACAGCACGTCAGATCGTCCCCCGGCTATCTCCGCCAAGCGCGAAGACATCCTCAAGCTTCAGCTTTCCGACTACCTCGAGTGGCGACAGCCTCTCGAGGAAGCCTTCATCTGGGCTGGGCGATTCCTCACCGACCTTCGTATCCTTGACATCCGCTACCTGCCTTATCCGCCGCAGATTGTCCCTCTCGCAACCATTCGCGTGATTCTCGGGGGCGAGGCGGATGCCATCGGCATCGTTACACGCCTCAGGCAGTGGTACTGGTGCGGCGTACTCGGCGAGCAGTACGGCAGCACCACGGAGACGCGCTTCGCCCGTGACGTCGAGCAGGTCCCCTCGTGGGCGCTCGACAAGAATCTCGACTCGCCCAATACAGTCCGTGACGCCGTTTTCGCCGAAAGCCGCCTCAACACCCTGCGCACGCGACGCGCCGCCGCGTACAAGGGAATCTACGCTCTGCAGATCGCGCAAGGCGCGACCGACTGGGTGAAGAATCAGCAGTTCGATCTGCAGAGCCACAAAGACTTGGCAACCGACATCCACCATGTGTTCCCGCAGCAGTGGTCGATCGAGCATGACGTGGATCCTGCAGAGTACGACAGCATTATCAATAAGACGCCCCTCGCTGCTGAGACCAACCGCGCAATCGGTGGCTCAGCACCCTCGGAGTATCTCCGACGTGTAGAAACTAAAGCTCGGCTTGATGCGGACGCCGTCGACAACATCATCCGTACTCACGGCATCGATCCGGCGAGACTGCGGGCCGACGACTTTGCCGGACACTTCGAGCACCGCAAGGAGTTCTTGATCGGCCTGATCGAAGCCGCGACCGGCAAGCCGGTCCTTCGCGACGTTGGGGATCGGTCCGCTGCCGAGATCGCGGAAGAATTCGACGTGGAGTCCGATCCCGACGACACACAGGATGATGCTGCCTAAGTAGGCGATGCAGTTAGATGCCTCCCGGCCGAGGAGCTCGCGGTAAAGACGAACTCACCCGCCGAGACGGTGCCAGCGCACGCGGCGGTCCGACGCTGTGTTCCGACATCGAGCCGTACGTGCGCGAAGATTAGGCGATCGCGTGGCTCGCTAGCCAGAGATACGCAGCTTTCAACCTCTCGAGAAGAGCAGACACTATGAAATTCCTCAGGAAGCCCATTCCGTTGTGGTCGCACTTCGCGGTGCTTGGGATCGTCGTTCTTGTCCTGGGCGCGCTCATCGCGGGAGTAGCAGCAGGAATTCTCACGCCGTCGTGGTTGGTCTCAGCGGCCGGCTCTCGCGGTGTCGTGAAGAACGAGCAGGTCGTAACGTCCATCGAGAAGGAAGAGCAGACGGTACTGCTCGCGCTGGGCGTGCAAGGTATCTCCGAGGCAAAGGGAATCCCGCCTGCAATCGTTGCCGATTTCCCACTCCTCCAGAAGGCGCGGTTTATGCAGTACAGCATGTCTGCGAAACTCGGGCTGGATGCCGTCGAGGTTCGCGCAACGGCAGATCATGAGTTCCTCGTCACGGTTCCCCCATTCACCTGGATCGGGGCGGACGGTCTGCGAATCGAGCGCGTGATCGGTAGCGACGGCGTACTCAGCGCGTTCACGACGCAACCTAGCGAAGCTGAGCAGTTCAACGCGATTATTGACGAGGAACTGAAAGAGAAGTACCTCGCAGCCAATGAGCCGGCCCTCCGGGATCAGACCGAGTACTACTTCACGAAACTGGCTCAGAGCATCGATCCAGATGCCGTTGTGAGTTTCAAGTTCGCTGAATAGTCTGCTGAGATTTGGAGAGAAACATGCACAACGAGACACCGACTCCCGCGGAATCGTCGGAAGCTGACGTCGCGAATGCACTCGGCGTCCCTCCTCAGCTCGTAGCGGAGAAGGCGAAGGAACTGGCTCAGGGCGAAGGGTTCCAAGCCCAGATCTTCAAGGCAATCGCGGTGCAGCGCCCAGTGGTGGTCGAGTACTTGCGCTCGGTGCGCCGCGATAAGCCTCATGCATCACCTGCCGATCTTCTGAAAGAACTCGACAGCCGCTACGTGGCTACCGTCACCATCACCAGCAGTGGTGTTGGTGCCTCGGCCGCAATACCCGGCGTCGGCATTCCGATCGCGCTCGGGCTCGGCGTCGCCGATCTCCTCTTTTTCTACGAAACGAGCGCACTGTATGTACTCGCTGTGGCGGAACTGCACGGTATCCGAGTCACTGACCCTGAGCGTGCGCGGCCGCTCGTGCTTGGCATGCTTTTGGGACAGAAGTCTCAGAGCGAGGTAAGCAAGTGGGTGCTGACTTCGTTCGGAGCGGGAGGCGTAAGCCAAGCTCGCACGCTCGCCACCGGAGCGGTGAGCAAGACACTGCCGAATGGCTGGGGCGAGGTACTCACGGAACAGCTTCCGGACTCCGCATTGGCACCGCTGACAATTGTCATCGGACGAGAGGCACTCAAGATGGGCGGAAAGCTCGGGGCTGGCACACTCGGCAAGGCGATTCCCTTCGGGGTGGGCGCCGTCATCGGCGGCGTCGGGAGCTTCACGTTCGGACGAGACGTTGTGAAGTCCTCGCGGATGGCCTTCCCCGAGACACCAGATTCCTTTCCCGACTGGCTTCAAGAGTTCGCGAAGCCCGAGCGGAACACCGATCCCTCGCGAGCATCTCTTGCGCTGGAGGCTGCGACCGGAAACGTCAAGGACTTCGGTGAAGGCGTCTGGGGCAAGGTGAGCGCGGCAACAGAGTCGTTCAGATCGGTGGATCTCGATGGCGACGGGGTTCCCGACGAGGCGCGCGCACTGACAGCCGTCAAGCGCGCCGGAGGGGCATTTGCCGACGGCGCGAGCAAGGCTGCAGAGAAGTTTCGGTCTGTCGATCTCGATGGCGACGGTATCCCCGACGAAGCGCAGGCAATCACGGCGATGAAAGACGCGGGCGGCGCAGTGGCCGCGGCGGCCGACAAGGCGCGCGGAAAGCTCGCGTCACTTCGTCCCACCAAGCGAAAGTCCGCATCCGACAAAGCCGAAGCCCCTGAGCCGTCGTAAGTCGCTTCGCCAGCCAAGGGATTCGAACTCGCGACCGCCCCCCCTACTGTTGGCCGACCCTAGCCGAAGGCTGTCGGGGGTGATCTCAAGGGTGCGTTTGCCGTAGCCCACAAGCACGACAGGCTTACGCAGCTTCTGCGCGTTTCTCAGCCCAGTACTCCGGTACGCTGGCGGGCAGGGGTGGCTGATGGTCCGAGTTTCCGAGTTTTTCAATCTTGGCCTTGGTCAGGGAGCGCTCGACTTTGTGAATGTTGACGTTAGAGAAGATGTCGCCGTCTATATCGACCCACACGCGCTACGCACACAGCGAGGCGACTGGGCCGAAGCCTGCTCGAGCTCGGTTTCGTCGTTCTTCGAAACCCTGCTCCAGGCCATTCAGCAAGACGATTCCTCGCTGGTTCATCGACTCGTCTTCCCGCTTAGCGAGCCGAACGAGACTCACCTCGGTCAAAGCGTGGGCCGATCTCGCGGCCGGTCCTTGGGCTCTGAGAAGCGCGCCCGGGAGCTAGTCGCTCAGCTCAGTAGCAGCCGTGCCATCGCGACTGGGATGGTGTTGGACCTCGAAGAGACAGCCCTGTTCGTGGAAGGCATCGGCACCGACATCCTTAGCGACATCACCACGTGCCTCATTCGGGAACACCTGCTCCGCTACACCAAGCTGCAGAGCAATTTCCACGGAATACCCACAGAGAGCCAGTTCGTCGGCCCCATCTGGAACAGCACCACTCATACTTGGGACGCGAGCGTCGCAGCGGAGGTACCCCGCGGGCCGGACGGCCCGTTGGTGCTTGTGCCGCGCGCAATCGTTCGATTCCATCCCACCTTGGACAAGGAGAAGTACTTCACCGGTTACATACGTCCGAAGTATGAACAGCTCGAGCTCGCGAAGGGGCTGTCCTCCGAGTTTGTTTACCTGATACACGAAGGCAAGCGGAATCAGCAGCTGCGTGTTTCTAAAACGGAGCTAGGTGACCACCTCGGAAGTACGAAGTCGAAGCTCGTCGATCACACAGACCGCTTTCCCGACGCTCTGGACAGCTACCGGGAGCACGTGAAGTTGCCGGCAGTGCCATTGACCGACACGGACCTCCAGAGCAGGGTCGGCGACACGCCCGTAGACCTAGGCGAGCTTCTTGACGCGATTGGAGCTATCGCTCCCGGCGCGGCCGGAGCTACGTCCTATCACCGAGCGGTGGCTGCCCTCCTGAGCTCACTATTCAGCTCGTGTTTGGGGAATCAAGGCATAGAGACCAAGCTTCACGGTGGTCTCAAGAGAATTGACATCACGTACGACAACGTCGCTGGTGACGGCTTCTTTCGCTGGCTGAGTCTGCACTTCAGTGCGGCGATCGTTCCGATCGAGTGCAAGAACTATACGGGGGATCCGTCCAACCCAGAGCTCGACCAGATTGCGATGCGGCTCAGCCCTAGCCGCGGGCAGCTGGGCTTCCTGATAACGCGCAATATCAGCGACAAGCCGCGCTTCCGTGCGCGTTGCCACGCCGCGGCCTCGGACAACCATGGCTACATCATCGCGCTTGACGATGAAGATCTGCGCTCGCTCGTCGCTGACTATCAGGCGGCTCAAGCGTCAGAGGAGAACCCTCGAGAGTTTGCCCTTCTGCGAACGATGTTTGGCCGACTACTCGGGCTATGACTCGGAGTGCGGCGGGCGCTAAAGATTGGCGATTAGATATCGCGCGCTAGCTGTACTGACCCGGATCGACATCAGCGACGGCCCGCCTCATCGTCCCGCTGACGTCGACCAGGCGATCGTGCAAGCGTCGCCTAGACTTCTCGATCTAGCGGCGACTAGACAGAGGGTGCGCGAATGCACTGCGCTGCGATCACGGCCGCACCTTCGCGATCCACGAATCTCTCGGCAAGGGTTGCGACTGCGAGTTCCGGCGGCAATGCCGCTGAGAACTTCAGTCCGTCCACCGCTTGCGGCGCAATCTCAGGCAGCAGCCCAGTGAGGATGATGCCATCGAAAACAACACGGTCGAGGCTCGAATCGAAGGTTATCGATTCATTGTCTGCGCTCGCGGAATCGGCGACGACGGTAGGTAGGGCCGCCAGCAGTGTCGCGTGGGCCTTCAAACCACCGAACGACCACAGAACCGATGACCTTTCGCCGCGGTCTAGTATCAGCTCACCAAATCCCACCTGCTCTCGGCGGAGCGCGCGAACTTCAGCCATTTTGATCTGTGCGCGTCGAGACAAGCTCACTTGCGGATCGGAGCCGAGCAACACATCTCGCCTTGCGCGAACCATCTCGAAGGACTCGGGAAGCGGCTCTGAACCCCAGCGCGCGCGACCTTTTGCCTGGTCCTCGCTCACCTGAACGACATGCCTTTCCCAGTCAATCGACTCCACCAGCCAGGCGCGCCCCGCAAGCAGCAGCGGCTTACGCCCGTCGATCACGGAGCCCGTCAGCGATAGAGGTGCCACCGAGCCGACCTCGTGCCGACTCTCGAATACTTTCATCTCCAGATCGGCGATGAAGGTAGACAACAACTCCATGAAATGACGCCGCCCGAACCGTTCCTCGGCTCGCGGACCGATGAACAACCATCCGCCAT
>NZ_JAGGPD010000361.1 GCF_018613995.1 Microbacterium sp. ISL-103
GCGAGAACGTGTTCCTGAACGCCGCGATCCTCGGCATGAAGCGTCACGAGATCGAAGCGCGCTACGACGAGATCGTCGCGTTCAGCGAGATCGAGCAGTTTATCGACCAGGAGGTCAAGCACTACTCCTCGGGCATGTTCATGCGGCTCGCGTTCTCGGTCGCCATCCACGTCGAGCTCGACGTGCTCCTGGTCGACGAGATCCTCTCGGTGGGCGACGCGCCGTTCCGAGAGAAGTGCCGCCTGAAGTTCGAAGAGCTCATCTCGCAGGGCAAGACCCTGGTCGTGGTCAGCCACGACATGGAGATGGTGCGCGAGCTGTGCACACGCGGCATCGTGATCAACAAGGGTGAGGTCGTGTACGACGGCGAGGTCGAGGGGGCGATAGCCCTGGTGGACGCGTGATCGCGGACTGGCTGGCGCAGACGCCGGTGCTGCTGATCGCGGCACTGGTCGTCTTCGTGCCCGGCGTGCTCGCCCTGCGTCTCGTCGGACTGCGGGGGCTGGCGCTCCTGGCAGCTGCGCCCCTGTTCAGCACCCTGGCCACCGCGGTCATCGCGCTGGTCTTCGGGGTGCTGGGCATCGCGTGGTCGCCCCTCAGCTGGGGCGTCGCGGTCCTCGTCCTCGTCGGAGCGGCGGCCCTTCTCGGCCGTCTCCTGGGCGGGACTCTCGACGAGCAGGTCAGAGGCGCGTCCCGGTGGGTCCTCCCGTCGGCGCTCGCGATCGGCGTGCTCTTCGGGGTCTGGCGACTCGCCTCGTACATCACCGATCCCGCAGGCATCTCGCAGACCAACGACGCGGTCTTCCACATGAACGCCGTGCGGTTCATCCTGGAGACCGCAGACGCCTCCTCTCTGCACGTGAACGGGGTGATCGGCGGCAGCTCGTTCTACCCTGCTGCGTGGCATGCGCTGGTCTCCCTCATCGTCGGGGTGACGGGTACGAGCATCCCGATCGCTGCGAACATGCTGACCATCGTGATCGGCGCCCTCATCTGGCCCTTCGGCATCGCGTGGCTCACACGGATCCTCACCGGCTCGACGGTCGTCTCGGCGTACGCGGCGGTGCTCTCCAGCGCTCTGCAGACCTTCCCGCTTCTGATGTTCCAGTGGGGTGTGCTCTTCCCGAACGCCCTGTCGACCGCGATGATCCCGGCGGCCGTCGCCCTCGTCATGTCGTTGCCTCGATGGGCGGGTGACCGCAGGCGCTGGCACACGGTGACCCGAGCGTGCCTGATCCTCGTCGTCGCGATCGGCGCCCTCGCGCTGTCTCAGCCGGCGGCGCTCCTTCCGTGGGCCGCGATCGTCCTCGTCTGGGGCACCGCACGTCTCATGTCCGATCGCCCCCTCTTCTCGGGAGTCCGTCGGTGGACTCTGGTGCTCGGCGCGTGGCTCGTGTTCGCCGTCATCTGGATCGTGCTCTCGCGCGGGACGAGCGGGTCGCACTGGCCTCCGTTCCGGGGCAAGTTCGAGGTGTTCCTCGACGTTCTCCTCAACGGCCAGCTGCGCATTCCGTTCGCCGTCGGCGTCAGCCTCCTCATGCTGCTCGGTCTCGTCGCGGCCTGGCGCGGGCGCCGCGCGCGGTGGTTCGTGTTCGCGTGGGCAGGCGTCTCGCTGCTCTACGTTCTGGTCGCCGCGATCGGAGCGCCGATCGTGCGGGAGAACATCCTCGGCGCCTGGTACGCGGATCCCTACCGGATCGCCGCCCTCGCACCTCTCGTGGTGATTCCCCTGGCGGCGATAGGTGCGAACTCCGTCGTCGAGGCGGCTACCCGATGGGTGCGTTCACGTCGCGCCCGGCGCGGGAACGGCGCACTGGGCGGCGCAAAGAGCGGCGCACTGTACGGCGTGATCGCCCTCACGGTCTTCATGCTCGTGCTGGTGCTCGTCCGCCCGGTCGCGATGCCCGCGTTCCTTCAGGGCACATTCGATCGGGAGTCGAGATACCTCTCGGTGAGCGACAGCTTCCTCTCACCTGACGAGCGGACGCTGCTGGAAGCCCTGGACGAGGAAGTGCCCGATGGGGCGCGTGTGCTCAGCAACCCGTCGACCGGCGCCGGCTTCGGCTACATGCTCAGCGGCGTCGACGTCTATCCGCGCACCTGGTCGGCTCCGAAGACAGACGCATGGCAGGTTCTCGCCTCTCGGCTGAGGGATGCGGGCACCGACAGCTCCGTCTGCGATGCCCTGAACGCGTACGGGGATCCCGAATACGTCCTCGACTTCGGCCCCGGGGAAGCCGCCCCCGGGCGGTCCGAGATGCCGGGC
>NZ_JAGGPD010000362.1 GCF_018613995.1 Microbacterium sp. ISL-103
ACCTCACCGGCCACGACTCCGCGATCTCGGCACTGGACGCCGAGCGGATGCTGGGCGACAGCGTCGCCGTCTACCTCTCCGACGGGGTGAGCCGCGACGGCATCGCCTCGACGATCGTCGATGCGACGTCTCTCGTGCCGCGCGGCGCCGAGCCCGTGACCGGTGGCGTGCGCATCCTCCGATCCGGCGCCGTCAGCCGCGAGCGGTTGGCCGAGGTCCTCGGCGATCTGCTCGAGCCCGAGGTGAACCCGGCGAAAGCAAACGGGGATTCGTGAAGCAGTACCTCTTCACGATCATCCTCACCGCCGCGATCACCTTCGCGCTGACCTGGGCGGTCTGGCGACTGAGCCTGCGGTTCAAGCTCTACCCGGGCATCCGCGAACGCGACGTGCACACCACTCCGACGCCCCGCCTCGGCGGCGTCGCGATCTTCCTCGGGATCGCCGCCGCGATCGGCGTCTCGGCGGCGAATCCCTTCTTCGCGAACATGTGGATGCCGCCGCAGACCATGTGGTCGATCCTCGCGGCCTCGCTCCTCATCGCGATCGTCGGCGTGGTCGACGATCTCTGGGATCTCGACTGGATGATCAAGCTCGGCGCGCAGTTCCTCGCGGCCGGGATCATCACGGTGGGAGGCGGGCTGCAGATCCTGTCGCTGCCGTTCGGCGACCTCATCGTGTTCTCCAGCTGGCTGAGCATCACGATCACGATGTTCGCGATCGTGATCGTCATGAACGCCGTCAACTTCATCGACGGACTCGACGGCCTGGTCGCCGGTGTCTGCCTGATCGCGAACGGCGTCTTCTTCGCCTACTCCTACATCCTCACCCGTGACACGGGGGCCTCGAGCTACTTCAACCTCGCCTCGTTCCTGGCCGCGGTGCTGATCGGCGCGTGCCTCGGATTCCTCCCGCTGAACTGGAGCCCCGCGAAGCTGTTCATGGGGGACTCGGGTGCGTTGGTCCTGGGCCTGCTGATGGCCACGTCCGCGATCGCCGTGACGGGTCAGCTCGAGCCGTCCGCACTCGACCCCGAACGTCTCGGCCGCTCGCAGCTGCTCGGTGCGTTCATCCCGATCCTGCTCCCGCTGCTGGTCGTCCTCCTGCCGCTCCTCGACTTCGGCCTCGCAGTACTCCGTCGCATGAACGCCGGCAAGTCCCCCTTCTCGCCCGACCGCAAGCACCTGCATCACCGCATGCTCGACCTCGGTCACCGCGACCGTGACGCCGTGCTGATCTTCTACGCCTGGACGGCGGTCATCTCGCTGGCCGTCCTCCTGATGTACGTCGGCGCCCGCGAGGACTGGCCGGGCCAGTACATCCCCGGTGTCGTCTTCGGCGTCGTGGGCATCGCCGCCTGCCTCGTCATCACCCTCAATCCTCTGCGCCGACGGAAGACCGTGGCGTCTGCTGAGCCCGACCCGACACCCGTGGAGTCCCCGTGAGCCCGAGCCCCGTTTCCAGCAATCCCATCCTGCGCAGGACCCTGCTCTGGTCCGCCTTCTCGATGGTCGTCCTCGCGATCGTGGCCGGCGGCATCGGCTTCCTCGTCGGAGGGGGAGAGGGTCTCGTGAGCGGCCTGCTCGGCGTCGTGCTCGCCATGCTGTTCCTCGGCATCACGGCCCTCAGCATCCTGATCGCCAACCGCTGGTTCGGCGACCCGCTCTATGTGCAGCTGTTCTTCGCGATCGTGCTGGGCGGATGGCTGCTGAAGCTCGGCCTCTTCGTCGTGATCATGATCGTGCTGAGCGGTCAGCCGTGGGTCGAGCCGATGGTGTTCTTCCTGTCGATCGTCACGGGCGTCGTGGCGACCCTCGTGATCGATGTCATCGTCATCACCAAGATGCGACTGCCGAACGTCAGCGACGCATCGCTCCCCTCGGAGGCGCCGACCGATCACGCCCCCGGTGTGCAGCTGCCGACCGTCGTGCCCGAGGATCGTGCCCCGGGACGGCACCACATCGTCCCCGAGCCCGGCGACCAGGAAGGCCCGGCCGAAGAGGCCCCGCGGTCTTAGGGCACCCTCTTATTCTGATAGTGTTGAGACGTGCCCGCCGCTCGCCCGCGAGCGCTTGCGCTTGAAGCACACCGACCATCGTCGCCCCGGTTCTGACCGGTGCCCCGAAGCTGGAGCCCGCGCTGTTCAATCTTGCTGCGACCCTGATGCCCAAACTCGCCTCTGACGGCGAGTTCCACGGACCTTCGATCGACGAGTTCTTCCCGGAGATCCTCTTCAACGCGTTCGGGGTCATTCCCGTCCACCGGATCCACCTGGTGCAGTTCCTCGCCGTCGTCGTGGTGGTCCTGCTGCTGGTTCTCGGAACCCGTCGCATGAAGATCGTCCCCGGACGCTTCCAGAGCGTCGTCGAGATGGGTCTGGACTTCGTCCGCACCAACATCGCGCACGACCTTCTCGGACGCAAGGACGGCAACCGATTCCTGCCGATCCTCACCACGATCTTCTTCATGGTGCTGTTCATGAACATCACGGGCATCATCCCGTTCCTGAACATCGCCGGCACGAGCATCGCCGCCGTGCCGCTGACGCTCGCCCTCGTGAGCTACGTCACCTTCATCTACGCGGGTGTCAAGAAGAGCCCGGTCGGGTTCTTCAAGAACGCTCTCTTCCCGGCCGGCGTGCCCTGGCCGGTCTACATCATCGTGACGCCGATCGAGTTCCTCTCGACCTTCATCATCCGGCCGGTCACGCTGATGCTCCGACTCCTGATGAACATGGTCGTCGGCCACATGCTCCTGGTGCTGTGCTTCGCGGCCACCCAGTTCTTCTTCTTCACCGCAGGTGGCGGCTGGGCCGCTCTCGGTGTCGGAACCCTCGCCTTCGGCGGCGCCTTCACTCTCTTCGAGATTCTGGTCGCCGTCCTCCAGGCATACGTCTTCACCGTCCTCACCGCGGTCTACATCCAGCTCGCGGTCGCAGAAGAGCACTGAGCGGGTCGGCAACTGCCGTCCCACCCAACGAAAGGAAAAACCCGTGGACGCTACTACGGTTCTCGCAGACATCAACGGTCACCTCGCATCGGTCGGCTACGGCCTCGCAGCGATCGGTCCGGCAATCGGCGTGGGTATCGTCGTCGGCAAGACCATCGAGGGTGTCGCCCGTCAGCCCGAGCTGGCCGGCCGCCTCCAGGTCCTCATGTGGATCGGTATCGCCTTCACCGAGGCGCTTGCATTCGTCGGCATCGCCGTCGGATTCATCCCCTTCCCGTAATCTCTACCGACTTCTGAAGGAGACAGGATGCTGAACGCTCTTGTCACGAACCTCGCAGCAGCAGAGGGCGAAACGCCCAACCCGCTGATCCCTGCGTGGTACGACATCATCTGGTCGGGTCTGTGGTTCATCGTCATCCTCATCGTCGTGTGGAAGGTCGCCCTTCCGAAGTTCACCGCGATGCTCGACAAGCGGTCCGCCGCCATCGAGGGCAACATCGCCAAGGCAGACGAGGCCCAGAAGCAGGCTGAAGCCGCTCTCGAGGAGTACACCCGGCAGCTCGCCGAGGCGCGCACCGAGGCCGGCGAGATCCGTGAGGCCGCCCGTGAGGACGGCAAGAAGATCGTCGCCGAGGCCAAGGACGCCGCGTCGAGCGAGGCCGCTCGCATCACGGCCACCGCGCACACGCAGATCGAGGCCGAGCGTCAGACCGCTCTCGTCTCGCTGCGCAGCGAGGTGGGCTCGCTCGCCATCGACCTCGCCGGTGGCGTGGTCGGCGAGACGCTCTCCGACGATGCACGTGCGACCGCGGTCGTCGACCGCTTCCTCGCCGACCTCGAAGCATCCGAGAAGGCGGCTCAGTAATGGGCAGCGCGACCACTCAGGCACTCGCGGCATCCACTCAGGCGCTTGCCGCAGCGAAGGACGTCACTCTCGACACGGCACGGGAGCTGTTCGCAGCCGCGCGTGCCGTGGCGGAGTCGTCTCATTTGAGCGGCGCGCTCGCCGACCCCCCGGCTCCGGCCGTGGCGCGACAGAACGTCGTCGCAGCGGTGTTCGGCGGCTTCTCTCAGGACGCGCAGAGCGTGCTGAAGACCGTCGTCGCCGAGCGCTGGTCGTCGGCTTCCGAGCTGGTCGACGGCATCGAGGAGCTCGCCATCAGGGCTGCAGCGATCGCCGACCCGAAGGCTGACATCGGGGGAGAGCTGTTCGGCTTCACCCGGGTGATCGCCGCGAACGCGGAACTCGAGCTCGCGCTCGGGAGCCGCCTCGGGGGAGAAGACGCCAAGGGTGCACTCGTCGACCGGCTTCTCGCAGGGGGCGTCAGCGACGCGACTGCGGTGATCGTCTCTTCGCTGGTCCGCCAGCCTCGCGACCGCCGCGTGCGGCAGATGCTCAACCGGGCAACGCGCGTCGTCGCAGATCAGGGCGACCGCGTGGTCGCCACGGTACACAGCGCGAAGCCGCTCACCGACGCACAGCGCACCCGTCTCAGCGACGCACTCTCGCGACGCTACGACGGCAAGATCTCGCTCAACGAGGTCTCAGACCCCGCCGTCGTCGGAGGCCTGCGCGTGCAGATCGCCGATGACGTCATCGACGGCAGCATCTCCGCCCGTCTCGCCGATCTTCGCCAGAAGCTCGCCGGCTAACACGACTTCGCGCGGGGAACCGCGCACCCAGATACAAAGGGAAGACAATGGCAGAACTATCGATCAGCCCCGACGTCATCCGTGACGCGCTGAAGGACTTCGCCGCAGCATACGAGCCCACTGGGGCCGCGGCGACTGAGGTCGGCACCGTCATCGACGCGGCAGACGGCATCGCGCACGTCGAGGGACTTCCCGGCGTGATGGCTAATGAGCTCGTCACCTTCGCGGACGGCACCAAGGGACTCGCGCTCAACCTCGACGAGCACCAGATCGGTGTCGTCGTGCTCGGCGAGTTCACCGGCGTCGAGGCCGGTCAGGAAGTCACCCGTACGGGTGAGGTCCTCTCCGTTCCCGTCGGCGACGGATACCTCGGCCGCGTGGTCGACCCGCTGGGCAACCCGATCGACGGCCTCGGTTCCATCGCCACCGAGGGCGTGCGTGAGCTCGAGCTCCAGGCTCCCGGCGTCATGCAGCGCAAGTCGGTGCACGAGCCGATGCAGACCGGCATCAAGGCCATCGACGCGATGATCCCCGTCGGCCGCGGACAGCGTCAGTTGATTATCGGCGACCGCCAGACCGGTAAGACGGCCATCGCGATCGACACGATCATCAACCAGAAGGACAACTGGGAGGCGGGCGACGTCAACAACCAGGTCCGTTGCATCTAC
>NZ_JAGGPD010000363.1 GCF_018613995.1 Microbacterium sp. ISL-103
GGCTCGGATCGCTGCGTTCAGCCCCACCGGGATGTGCGCCGCCGGGTTGTCGACGAGCCGGATCCGCTCGTCGCCGGCCGCCAGGCGATGTGCGAGCTCCGTCGTGCCGTCGGTCGACGGGCCCAGCGCGAGCACGAGCTCGGCGGGAACCGTGAGCTCCTGCGCGAGCACCGAGCTGATCGCGTGCTCGAGATACGCGCGTTCGTTGAGCACGGGCATGACGAACGACACCCCGGACTCGGGAGCGTCGATGTCGTTGTCAGGCACATGACGATCATGGCATGGGCTTCTCGGGCGTTCCCTGATTCACCGGGAACGGCGCCGGTGCGCGGTGCCGTCGGATCAGCGGGCGCCACTCGGTATCCTGGAGGGATGGGTGCTGTGTCCGACGCGAAGAAGGCTTACCGTCTGCTGAAGCGGGCGCTCGCCTCGCGCAAGGCGGTGCAGCGCGTACGTCGTCGCCTCGCCGATCATGAGCCGCACCCCATCGAGCACTACCAGGTGGCCGTCTACTTCGCCGACGGTGCGGTCAACATGTACCAGATGCGCCAGTGGTACAGGCCGCTCACCGAGCTGGCGAAGCGCTGGCCCGTCGTGGTGCTGTCCCGCTCCGCCACCGGCGCTGACCTTCTGCTCGACGAGGACGGACCGCCCGTGGCATTCGTGCCGACGGTGCGAGACCTCGAGCGCTTCATCGGCACGCAGGACATCCGGGTCGTCCTCTACGTGAATCAGAACACGCGCAACTTCCAGATGTTCCGATACGGGCGTCGCTGGCATGTGTTCATCAATCACGGCGAGTCCGACAAGATGTACATGACCACGAACCAGTACAAGGCGTACGACTATGCACTGGTCGCGGGCCAGGCAGCACGGGATCGCCTCTCGCGCACCCTCTGGGACTGGGACATCGACCGTCGCACGATCGAGATCGGTCGACCGCAGGCGGATCACTACTCCGGATCCCTGCCGTACGCACCTGATGACCGCACGGTCGTGCTCTACGCCCCGACCTGGGAGGGAGACCGCCCGAGCGCGCACTACGGGTCGATCGCCACCCATGGCGAGGCGTTGGTCACGGAACTGCTGGCGTCCGGGGCGCACCGCGTCATCTACCGACCGCACCCCCGCAGCGGGGTCGTCGACGACGGTTACGGAGCCGCCCATCGGCGCATCATCGCCGCGATCGCGTCGGCGAACGCCGCCGATGCGACCGCCCAGCACATCTACGACGACGGCCCGGAGCTCGGCTGGCAGCTGGCGGCCGCCGACGTGGCCATCGTCGACATCTCGGCGATGGTCTACGACCGCCTCGCCGTCGGCAAGCCGCTGATGATCACGCGTCCGGTCGATGAGCGTGCGTCGGTGGACACCAACGGATACCTCTCCGACTGCGAGTGGCTGACGGCAGAGGGCGCCCGCGACATCGTGGCCGAGGTCGAACGGGTGCGCGCCGACGAGGCAGCCATCGCACGGCTGCGCATGTGGGTGCAGCACTACTTCGGCGACACGACGCCGGGAGCCGCCACCGAGAAGTTCCACGCCGCGATCGAGCAGCTCATGCACAAGTGGGACCGCTGGCAGGCTGTCGAGATCGGTGCCGTGCGCACTGACGAGGACGACGACGACGAAGAGGCCGACGAGGAAGAGGTCTGAGCATGCACCTCCCGCTCGCGAACTCCGTGGCACCGCGTGTCGTTGTGCTTCCGGAGGCGGCGTCGACGAACGCCCTGCTGCGTGAGCTGGCCGGGGACTCGGTGCAGTGGCCGCACCTGTCCACGATGCTCACGCTCGACCAGACGGCGGGCAGAGGTCGGTTGGGGCGGTCCTGGGTGACTCCTGCGGGGGCGTCCCTCGCCGTGTCGGTTCTCCTGCGCCGGCTGCCGTCCGATGCGGACGCGCGGGGCTGGATCCCGCTCGCGGCGGGCCTGGCGATGGCGGATGCGATCGCCGAGCAGCTGCCGGACGACGACGTCGCGGTGAAGTGGCCCAACGACGTGCTCGTCGACGGGCGCAAGATCTGCGGCATCCTCGCAGAGGCGACCGCAGACGCGGTGGTCGTCGGAACCGGGGTGAACACGGCGATGACGGCATCCGAGCTCCCCTTGCCGACGGCGACGTCGTTCGCCGTGCTCGGCGCCGAGGCAGACATCGACCGCCTGCTCGCGACCTATCTGCGCGCGCTCGACACGCTTCTCTCGGCGCTCTCGTCCTCTCCGGATGCGATCACGAGCGGCTTGCACGCCGCGGTGAGCCGGCGCTGCGCGACGATCGGGCTCGATGTGCGCGTCTCGCTGCCCGGCGACAGGGTGCTCGTCGGCCGCGCGATCTCGCTCGACGCGGACGGTCGGCTCGTGGTGAGGTCCGAGGGTGTCGATCATCCCGTCTCGGCGGGCGACGTGGTGCACGTCAGGCCGGCCCGAGTCTGACACGCCCGGGCGCGGAGAGCCCGATGTCGGCGGCAGCAGGCACAATGGAGGGGTGACCCAGCCCGTGACTCTCGGCGGTCGGCCGACGATGCCACCGCCAGGCGTGCCCACAGAAGAGCTGCTCATCGCGCGGTTCCGAGGACACGCGCGACGGCTCTTCTGGTCAGCTCTGGTGCTGATCGCGGTGTTCGGGGCCACCGCCTACTTCTTCGACAATCTTCCGGCGCCGGTCGAGAACTGGATGCTGCTGAGCGCGTCAGGAGCGGCGGTTCTTCTGCTCGTCGTCCTGCCGTACATCGTCTGGTACTCC
>NZ_JAGGPD010000364.1:0-1601 GCF_018613995.1 Microbacterium sp. ISL-103
GGTGCCCGGGAAGCACCGGGTCTGTGGTGACCGAATAGCCGGTGATGATCCCGGCATCCGTGAGTCGCTTGAGCCGCGCGGGCGCGCCGGCTCTCGAGAGGGGCACAGCCGCGGCGATGGCCGCCATCGACGCTCGCGCATCGAGCCTCAACTGCCCGAGGATCGCGTGATCCGTCTCGTCCAGCGTGATCATGGCACCCCTTCGTCCCGTCACGGAATTCTGACATTTTGCCACGAAGGAAGGCAAGCTCTGCGCAATCGTCCATGATCTGCCGATTGTTCTTGGACGAGTGCCACGAGGCGGGCATGCTGGCGACATCAGGTTCGGCAAGGAGGGCGAACGGATGGAACACGCAGATCTGCTTCCGCGCGACACAGCGGTGCAGCTCATCGACGCCGATGGCACGACCGTCGCCGATGAGCGCTATCGACTGCCCGACGATGCCTCGCTGCTGGCCGCATATCGCGGGCTCGTCGAGGGGCGCCGCATCAACGACCAGGCCAGCGCCCTCGTGCGCCAGGGCCGCCTCGCCGTCTACCCCTCGTCGCACGGCCAGGAAGCGTGCCAGATCGGCGCCGCCCTCGCCCTCTCAGGCGACGACTGGCTGTTCCCGACCTACCGCGACTCGGTGTCGGTCATCGCGCGCGGAGTCGCGCCGGCCGAGGCGATGGTGCTGCTCAAGGGCGACTGGCACCCGGGATACGACGTCAAGGCGCATCGCGCCGCCCCGCNNAGCACCGTCGTCCCCGCCCTGTGCGGCGACGGCGCAACGAGCGAAGGTGACTTCCACGAGGCGATGAACTTCGCCGCCGTCTTCCACGTGCCGGTCGTCTTCTTCGTGCAGAACAACGAGTTCGCAATCTCCGTGCCGCTCAGCCGGCAGACCGCCGCCCCCTCCCTCGCGCACAAGGCGATCGGCTACGGGATGCCCGGCCAGCGAGTCGACGGCAACGACGTCGCCGCTGTGCTCGCCGTGCTCGGCGAGGCCGTGGATCGCGCCCGCGCGGGAGGCGGGCCGACGCTGATCGAGGCGCACACCTATCGGATGCAGGCGCACACCAACGCCGACGATGACACCCGCTACAGGGAGCGCGACGAGGTGCAGGCGTGGGTCGCCCGCGATCCCCTGACACGCGTGCGAGCGCACCTCCTGCGCACCGGCCTGCTCACGGAGGACCTCGAAGCGGAGTACGCCGCAGGGGCGGAGCAGACCGCCGCGGCGATGCGCGAAGCCCTCAACACGGATGCGGATCTCGACCCCGAGGACCTCTTCCGCTTCGTCACCGAGACTCGTTCGCCCCAGCGCGAAGAGCAGTGGCAGATGCTCCGTGGCGAGATCCAGCGCACGCCCGAACCCACCGGAGGTGTCCGATGACCATCGCACACGACGACCTTCGGGCCGGCTCGCAGGTGCAGGCAGTGTCGACCCTGAGCGTGGCCGCCGCCCTGAATCTGGCGCTCGCCGACGCGATCGCGAGCGACCCCGACGTGGTGGTCTTCGGCGAGGATGTCGGGGCCCTGGGTGGAGTCTTCCGCATCACCGACGGGCTCACCGCACGCTTCGGCGAGGACCGCTGCTTCGACACCCCGCTCGCCGAAT
>NZ_JAGGPD010000364.1:1624-2092 GCF_018613995.1 Microbacterium sp. ISL-103
AATCCGGCATCGTCGGCACCGCCGTCGGGATGGCGATGAACGGCATGCGTCCTGTGGTCGAACTGCAGTTCGACGCCTTCGCCCTGCCCGCGTTCGAGCAGATCGTCAGCCACGTGGCGAAGATCGGCAATCGCACGCGAGGGGCGGTGCGGATGCCGCTCGTGATCCGCATCCCCTTCGGCGGCGGCATCGGCGGCGTCGAGCACCACTGCGACTCCTCCGAGGCCTACTACGCTCACACGCCGGGGCTCACGGTGATCAGCCCGTCGACGCCGCAGGACGCCTACTCGATGCTCCGAGCAGCGATCGCATCGCCGGATCCGGTGGTCTTCCTCGAGCCCAACAAGCTGTATTGGACCAAGGGCGAGGTCGACACGTCGGTCACGGCCGAGATCGGCACCGCTCGCATCGCTCGCGAGGGAACAGATGTCACGCTCCTCGCCTACGGCGCCCGCGTGCCCGCCCCCC
>NZ_JAGGPD010000365.1 GCF_018613995.1 Microbacterium sp. ISL-103
GGCCGTGTGGGTGTCGGCGGGGCTGAGGCCTGCGGCCTCGACGGTGCCGGCCATCGTGGCGGGCACGGCATGCGGGACGAGCCCGTTGAGTGCGAGGGTCAACGTGGACTTGCCTGATCCCGAGGGGCCGAGGAGCAGCACGACCTCGCCGGGGAGGATGTCGAAGGACGCGTCCTTCGGAGAGGGGTGCGCGGCACCGGCGTGGGTGATCGAGAGGTCACGCACGCGGAGAAGAGGAGCAGGTGGGCGCACGGTCAGACCCCGGTCTCGGCGGATGGGTACCGTTCTAACTTAGCCTAGCCTTACCTGATTCACCACGAGCGGGGTCACGGTACGGAGGTCGATGCCGGGGCGCATCAGGGGCTCAGCGGCGGGCGACACCGGCGCGGCTCAGGGCAGTGCCGATGGCGAGACCGGCGGCCGTCCACGCGATGGGTCCGAGCACGGAGATCACGAGATAGGCGATCTGCGCCCACAGCGGCAGCACCGCGAGATGCGCGGCGAAGAACACGACGATCGCGACGATGACGCCGATGACCGCAGCAGAGACGAAGAAGCGCCATGCGCCCCAGGAGCGGTAGCGGGTGAGCGCGGCGATCCCCTCTTGGATCGCGCCGAACAGCAGGGCGGTGCCGATGAAGCGCAGCGCCCAGGCCGGGTTGAAGGCGCTCGAGATGAGAGCCGCGATCACATGGGTGACGAGCGCCACGAGCGGGCGGCGCAGCACCTCTTGAGCGATGATGCCGGGCAGCACATGCGACCCGAGCACGAGCCCGTAGAGATAGGGGGTGAGCACCAGGACGCCCGGTGTGATGAGCCCGGCGATGCCCCCGAGGATGCCCGTGGCGACGCCGATCGCGGCGCAGACGAGCAGCACACGAGTCGTCAGGACGGGGGAGGATGCCACGCCTTCCAGCCTACTGTCGACCATCGTCGACCCGGCTGGCCGTTCGTCCAGTAATAATCCCCGACTCTGGTGGTCAGCCGGAAGCCGGGCGTAGCTTGAGCGGCGGTGCGGCAACGCGGTCGCACGAAGATCATCGGGAGAAGCACATGGGTCGAACACCCCTCCGGATGGCAGCGGCCACCACCCTGGCCACGCTGTTCATCGCATCGACGGCAACCGCAGGCTATGCAGCGGAGGAGGTGAAACACCCCACTCCGGTCGAAGGCACGCCCGGTCACTACATCGTCGTGCTGAAGTCCGATCCGCTCGCGAGCTACACCGGCGACGTGAAGGGTCTCAAGGCCACGAAGCCCGCCGAGGGCGAGCAGCTCGAGACGCAGTCGCAGGACGCGCAGCGCTATGTCGAGCATCTCGAGACCGAACAGCAGACGGTGGCCGAGAAGGCCGGCATCACCCCCGAGACCACCTACCAGGTCGTCCTCAACGGGTTCAGCGCCGAACTCTCGGGCGAGCAGGTCGACACGCTCCGCGCGTCGAAGGACGTCTTCGGGGTGTACCCCGACTTCGTCCGGCATCCCGACGCGCAGACCTCGACGAGCTTCCTCGGTCTCGGTGACGACAAGAAGGGGCGCGGCGGCGTCTGGCAGCAGACCGGTGGCGTCGACAAGGCCGGCGAGGGTGTGGTCGTGGGTGTCATCGACACCGGCATCGCCCCCGAGCACCCCTCGTTCGAGGGCAAGAAGCTCAAGAAGCAGAAGAAGAGCGACAAGCGCCACAAGGGCAGCCAGCCCTACACCGACGGCAGCTACGTGTACTTCGACAAGTCAGACGGCGGTCAGTTCCGCGGCGCGATGGTCGATGCGCAGGAGTGGGACAAGAGCGACTACTCGACAAAGCTCATCGGCGCGCAGTACTTCTCCGCGGGTGCCGCGGCCGCCGGCTTCGACTTCCAGTACGACTACCTCTCGCCGCGTGACGGCGACGGCCACGGATCGCACACTGCGAGCACGGCAGCGGGCAACTTCGGGGTGAAGGCCTCGATCGAGACCGTCGACTTCGGCAAGATCTCGGGGGTCGCCCCCGGCTCGAAGGTCGCGGCTTACAAGGCCTGCTACGTCGGACCCGACGAGGCGGTGACGACCGACGACATCTGCGCAGGCAGCGACCTGATCGCCGCGATCGACCAGGCCGTCGCCGACGGCGTCGACGTGATCAACTACTCGATCGGCGGCGGAGCGGCCTCGACGGTGCTCGCCCCCGAAGACATCGCGTTCTTCAACGCGGCAGCGGCCGGCGTCTTCGTCGCCACCAGCGCGGGCAACGACGGCCCCGATCCCGTGACCGCCGACCACGCATCGCCGTGGTACACGACCGTCGCAGCATCGACGATCCCGACCTGGGAGGGCACGGTGCAGTTCCCCGGATTCGCTCAGGCGGGCGCGTCGGTGAGCGTGCCGTTCGGCACGACGGTCACCGGGCCCTCGATCTATGCGGGTGATGCACCGGCTGCGGGCAAGACCGCCGCCGATGCGGCGCTGTGCCTGCCGGAGACCCTGGATGCCGCGAAGGTCACCGGCCACATCGTGGTCTGCGATCGCGGCGGCAACGCCCGCGCCGAGAAGTCGCAGGTCGTGAAGGATGCCGGTGGCACGGGCGTCGTGCTCGTGAACGTGCCCGGTGGTGCGGACTCGCTCGACAACGACTTCCACGCCGTTCCGACCGTGCACCTCGCGGCCGCGCACCGCGCCGCCGTCCTGGCGTACGTGCAGAGCGGCACCGACCTGCCGATCACGCTCGTGGGCAAGAACACGACCGGCGTGGTGACACCCGTGCCGCAGATCGCCGGCTTCTCCAGCCGCGGACCGATGCTGGCCGACGGCAGCGACATCATGAAGCCGGACGTCGCGGCTCCGGGTGTGGCGATCCTCGCGGCGACGCAGAACGCCCCGGGCGAGAAGCCGACCTTCGGCATCCTGTCGGGCACGTCGATGGCCTCTCCGCACGTCGCGGGTCTCGCGGCCCTGTACCTCGGGGAGCGGCCGAATGCCAAGCCTGCCGAGATCAAGTCCGCGATGATGACCACGGCGTACGACACCGTGAACCCCGACGGCTCGAAGAACAAGGATCCGTTCCAGCAGGGCGCGGGTCAGGTCGACCCGAAGCGCATGTTCAACCCGGGTCTGCTCTACCTCAACGACGTGCCCGACTGGGTGGCGTTCCTCGAGGGCAAGGGCCTGGCCGATTTCCCCGGCGAGCCCATCGACGGCAGCGACCTGAACGTCGCCTCCTTCTCGATCGGATCGCTCGCGAGCGCGCAGACCGTCACCCGCACGGTGACGGCCACCGAGAAGGGCACCTTCACGGCATCCGTGGATGTTCCCGGCGTCAAGGTGACGGTCTCGCCGTCGACCCTGAAGTTCACCAAGCCGGGGCAGAAGGCGACCTACAAGGTCACGTTCGACAACCAGAGCGCGCCGGTCGAGCAGTGGGCGACCGGTTCGCTCACGTGGTCGAACAAGAAGCAGACGGTGCGCTCGCCGATCGCTGTGTTCCCCGTCACGGCGGATGCTCCGGCCGAGGTCGCGGGCACGGGCGTCGACGGATCGACCACGGTGGATGTCACACCCGGTGTCAGCGGTGACCTCGCTCTCGGCCTGTCGGGTCTGACGCCGTTCACGCTGCTGGACGACCCCGACGGTCGCGTCGTCGGACACTCGGGTGACGAGGCGTCGGGAGACGAGAACAAGGACGTGTCGTGGATCGTCGACGTGCCGGAGGGCACGACGCTCTCGCGCTTCGACCTCGACTCGTCGGATGACACCGGAAGCGACCTCGACCTCACGGTCTACCGGGTCGTGAGCGCTGATGACCTGCGCTATTACGAGCGGTGGCAGTCGGCGACGGGCTCGGCCGACGAGCAGGTCACGCTGCCTGCCCCGACGGCGGGCACCTACCTGGTGGTAGCGAACGTCTATGCGACCTCGGCGCCGATGACGTGGGACATGACCTACGCCAACGTGCAGCCCGAGGGTGAGGGGGCGTTCACCGCGAACCCGAACCCGATCCCCGCGGTCCGCGGTCAGGCGACGAGCTACGAGCTCAGCTGGGCCGGCCTCACCGCTGGCACCCGCTACCTCGGACTCGTGCAGTACGGCGAATCCGACGTGCGCACCGTGGTCACGGTCGACGCCGGGTAGCGGTCGACGACGACGCCCCGTCCTCTTCGGAGGGCGGGGCGTCGTCGCGAATCCAGACCCGCGCTGTCAGACCCGCGCTGTCAGATCCTGCGGCCGCGCGGCATCAGACGCACATCGGGCAGGGGAGGAGCGGGGATGCGCACATCGTGCCCCTCGACGATGCCGAAGCGATCGGATGCCGCCTCCCACGCGACACGCGCCTCGACGATCTCCTCGTGGGTGCGGCCGGCGAAGTTCCACCACATGACGATCTCGTCGTCGAACGGCTCGCCGCCGATCAGGAAGAGCAGCGCCCCGCGCTCGCTCGACACCTCGACGGCATCCCGCGAATCGCCGAGGTAGAGCATGTCGTTGAGCGCCAGTTCGTGCGTCGAGACGATCGCGTCGCCCTCGACGAGCATGACGGCGTTCTCCCAATCGGCCGTCAGTGGCAGTCGCACGCGGGAGCCTGCCGGGATCACGATCTCTGCTCCGACGATCGGGGTGTGCACGGTCGCGGGCGACGTCGTACCGGCGAACTCGCCGAGCACGACGGTGGCAGCGGCATCCGCTCCTTCCGTGGCTGCGAGGGCCACCTGAGGGAGGTCGACGTGCCGTTCGAAGCCGGCGGCCCCCTGTCGGGCGCCATCGGGGAGGACGACCCAGAACTGCAGTGCGTCGAGGGGTACCGGCCCGTCGCCGATCGAGTACTCCGAGTGCGAGATGCCGTTGCCTGCGGTCATCAGGTTGAGCTGGCCGCGCTGCAGATCGGCGTCGCTGCCGAGCGAGTCCCGATGCCGGATCTCGCCGACGAGCGGCCAGGTCACGGTCTGCAGCCCGATGTGCGGGTGCGGCTCGACCCGCATCCGGGTGTCGGCGGGTCCGAACCGGTCGAGGAAGCACCACGCGCCGATGGTCGGGAGGTTGCGGTGCGGCAGCACACGCAGCACGTTCATGCCGCGCACTCCGCCGAGGGGTACCTCGCGGGGCTCGAGCACGATGCGCCGTTCGCCGATCGCCGGTGCTCCGCCGCGGACGTCACCGGATGCGCTCGCGATGTCGGTCATCCGATTCTCCTTCGCTCAGGTGCGTCTGCGCACGGGCGTTCGGGTGGCCTCCTAGGCTCGCCCCATGATGTCTCGACGCTCTCCCATTATCGTGCTCGCCTTGGCCGCGTCGGCGGTGATGCTGTCGGGGTGCGCCTCCGGCGGCGACGCGGGGTTCTGCGGCCCCCTGATCGACGACACCCAGACGTCGGCCGCGGCCTTCTCGCCGCTGATCCCCGGGATGAACACCGAAGGAGACGTCGCGGCCAGGCTCGCGCTCATGGAGAAGGTCGAGCCGACCCCTGAGCTTGCCGACGATCTCGAGGCGTGGAAGGGGTATCTGAGCGTGGCGGCCGAGTCGATCACCGACGACCCCACCGCGATGATCACGGCGTACGACGACGACGTCAAGGCCTCGGGCGAGGCCCTCTTCGAGTACTACAACGGCACCTGCATGCAGTAGCCGGAGGTTTGCGGTCGAGTGTGCTCAGGCCTCGGTCGGCGCGGTGCCCGGCCGCTTCGGCCAGCGGATCTCGGCTCCCGCGATCTCGTGCGTCGTGAGGTACTTGGCGATGTACGGGCACAGGGGCACGATCGCGTCGCCGGATGCCGCGGCATCGGTCAGGGCGCGCTCGGCGAGGATGCCCGCGAGCCCCTGTCCCTGGAAGGCGGGGTCGATCTCGGTGTGCACGAAACGGATCGCACCGGGGCGACGATCGAACTCGGCGAAGCCGGCGAGCGTGTCGTCCGAGCGGATCTCGTAGCGGGAGGCGTCGTCGTCGCGGGTGACGGTGATGTCGGTCATCGGAGGCTCCTTCGGGCGTCTGCCCCCAACCTACGCCCGCAGAGTGCTCCTCAGGGCCGCCGACGTCGGCGGGGGTCGTTACGCTGGAGGGATGCCGCAGACTCCCCGTGACCCGTACGAGGATCTGCCCTATGCAGACGAGCCGTGGGACGGCGGTGGGTGGGAGCCCTCCGAGCCGCCCGAGCCGATGGACTGGGAGCCGCAGGGCGCAGGGTACGAGCCTCCGCTGGACTGGGGCCAGGGGCCGCTGACGCCGGTCGACCCGGCATCATCCCCGGGCCGGTCGTTCGGCGGCCGGTCATCGGCACCGCGGTCGGCGCCCGCCGCGACGGCGGTGCGCAGCGCTGCGCCGAGCCGGTACGCGACAGCTGCCGAAGCGCTTCACACCGTGTTCGGGTACGACGAGTTCCGTGGCGATCAGGCCGCGATCGTCGACCAGGTCATCGGGGGCGGCGACGCCGTCGTGCTCATGCCGACCGGTGGCGGAAAGAGCGTGACGTACCAGGTGCCCGCCCTCGTCCGCGAGGGGACGGGGCTGGTGATCAGCCCGCTGATCGCGCTCATGCACGACCAGGTCGACGCCCTGCGCGCGAACGGCGTCAACGCCGCCTATCTCAACTCCACTCAGGCGATCGATGAGCGACGAGAGGTCGAGCGGGCGTACGTCGCCGGCGAGCTCGACCTCATCTACGTCGCCCCCGAGCGGCTGTCGTCGCCGCAGACCACGGCACTGCTGCAGCGCGGCACCCTCAGCGTCATCGCGATCGATGAGGCGCACTGCGTGTCGCAGTGGGGTCATGACTTCCGCCCCGACTACCTCGCGCTCGGCGACCTCGGCGAGCGGTTCCCCGGCGTCCCGCGCATGGCTCTGACGGCCACGGCCACCCGCGCGACGCATAAAGAGCTCACCGAACGGCTGCGTCTCGACACGGCGAAGCACTATGTCGCCAGCTTCGACCGCCCCAACATCCAGTACCGCATCGTGCCCAAGGTCGACCCGCGCAAGCAGCTCGTGTCGTTCATCCGCGCACAGCCCGAGGGCTCGGTGGGCATCGTCTATGCGCTCAGCCGCAAGTCGGTCGAGCAGACAGCCACGTACCTCGCGGCGCAGGGGTTCGACGCGCTGCCGTACCACGCGGGTCTTCCCGCCGAGGTGAGAGCGAAGAACCAGTCGCGCTTCCTGCGCGAAGACGGCGTGGTGATGGTCGCGACGATCGCCTTCGGCATGGGCATCGACAAGCCCGACGTGCGCTTCGTCGCCCACATCGACCTGCCGAAGTCCGTCGAGGGGTACTACCAGGAGACCGGTCGCGCGGGCCGCGACGGTGAGCCGTCGATCGCCTGGATGGCCTACGGGCTGGGCGACGTGGTGCAGCAGCGGCGCATGATCGATCAGAGCCCCGGCGACCGCACGTTCAAGATGCGGCTGGGGCAGCACCTCGATGCGATGCTCGCGCTGTGCGAGACGGTCGAGTGCCGTCGGCAGAACCTGCTCGGCTACTTCGGCCAGGAGTCGCAGCCCTGCGGCAACTGCGACACGTGTCTCGACGAGACCGAGACCTTCGACGGGCTGATCCCGGCGCAGAAGCTGCTGTCGACGATCGTGCGGCTCAAGCGCGAGCGCAACCAGTCGTTCGGGGCCGGGCACCTGATCGACATCCTGCGTGGGGCCTCGACTGAGCGCATCCGCCAGCAGGGGCACGAGAAGCTCGCGACCTACGGCATCGGCGCCGACCTGTCGGATCAGGATTGGCGCAGCGTCGTGCGGCAGCTGCTCGCGCGGGGCATCATCGCCGCGCAGGGCGACTACGGCACTCTCGCCCCGGGGGAGCAGGCCGCAGGCGTGCTCCAGGGCGAGACGGCGGGGACGCTGCGCAAAGACACGATCGGTCGCCCGGCGTCGTCACCGCGGGCACGCAAGGCGAGGGCGGCCGATGCTCTCGATCAGGGCGACCGCCCGCTGTTCGAGGCGCTGCGCGCCTGGCGGGCAGAGACCGCGCGCGAGCAGGGGGTGCCGGCGTACATCGTGTTCGGCGATGCCACGCTGAGGGCACTCGCCGAGCATCGTCCGGCGTCGCTGGCCGACCTCGACGGGATCACCGGCATCGGCGCCAAGAAGCGCGACGCCTATGGCGAGGGCGTGCTCGCCGTCATCGCCGCAGCCTGAAACCTGCAGCCTGAACCGGCAGGGCGCCGCCTCAGCGCCGGGGCAGCACGTCTTCGAGGTGCGCGCGCAGGTGCGCCGCGACGTCGACGGCGTCACGGTCGTAGAGCCACTGGTACTGCAGGCCGTCCCACAGTGCGAGAAGCCAGACCGCCTCGTGCTCGGGGTCGCGATGGTCGGGCAGATCCCCGTCGGCCTGCGCGAGCCGGAACAGCTCGGCGAAGTGATCGATCACCCTGCGGAATCTTTCGGTGAAGTAGTCGTGCGCCGGGTGCCCGGCCGGCACCGCCTCGCACGACAGCACCGCGTAGACCTCGATCAGCCCGGGCTCGTCGACGGCGTTGACGCGGGCCCCCTCGTGAATCGCGCGCAGGACATCGGCGGCGCGGGTGGCCCGATGGGCGTCGGTGCGCTCCTGGATCGAGCGGTCGCGCTCCGACAGCACGGCGCTGAGCAGCAGCTCTTTCGAGGCGTAGTGATGCAGCAGCGTCGACTTCGACACCCCGACGGCCTCGGCGATGTCACGCAGGCTCGTGTCACCGTAGCCCGCGCGCGAGAACAGATGCGTGGCGTCGACGAGGATCTGCGCTCGCCGTCGTCGCCCCACGGCGTAGCCGGGGTCGCTCTCCGGGGTGCCGCCCACCGTGGTGCCGNNGCCCAGAGCGATTCCCGTTCCTCGAGCATCTGCACGACATCGACACGATCGGGCAGGTACTGCGAGATCAGCTGAAGGCCGTCCCATCCGGCCATGTGCCGCGTGGTCTCGTCAGACACGACGCGCTCCGACTCGATGGTGCCGTGCAGAGCCGCGTCTTCGAGCACGTCAGAGCTCAGCGCCCGCAGGCGGGCGTAGCGCTGCCGCATCCGCTCGTGGGCGGGGTGATCGGGGGCGGATGCCTCGCCGGTCAGCGCGGCGAAGAGCTCGAGGTAGCCGGGGGTGCGGGCGTTGCGCCGAGCGACGTCGGCGAAGATCAGCTCACCCGAGTCGGATGCTGCGGCGATCAGGTCGAACGCCTTCTCGTTCTCGTCTTCGAATGCGGCCACCACCTCGGCGAGCAGGTCGTCCTTCGAGGCGAAGTGCCCGAGCAGGCCGGGGTGGCTGACCGAGGCCGCGGTCGCGATGTCGCGAAGAGACGTCGACCGGTATCCGTTCGAGACGAACAGCTCGCGGGCGGCATCGACGATCCGCTGTCGCGTCGCGGCCGCACGGGCCTGCCGCGAGCCCGTCGTCGTCACCGTCGTCCTCGCCGCCCCTTTCCCTCTTCATTCCCCCTCATTACCCGTC
>NZ_JAGGPD010000366.1 GCF_018613995.1 Microbacterium sp. ISL-103
CGCGAACAACCGCCTGTACCTCGGCACCGATCCGACCGGACGCAACGTCAAGACCTCGACTCTGACCAAAGCGCTCTCGCTTCGCGGCGAGGGAGCGGTCGTGCGTGGCATCGGCATCCGCAACTACGCGACGTCCGTCTGGATGATGGGCGCCGTCACGGTCGAGGCGCCGCGGGCGACGCTCGAGAACGTCGTGATCTACGACAACGCATCGACCGGGCTCTTCGTGGGATCGTCGAACGCGACGATCCGCGATGTCACGCTCGCGCGCAACGGACTCATGGGCCTCGGCGCGAACTACGCCGACGCTCTCGCCATCGATGACCTTCTGGCCGTCGAGAACAACGCCGAGCACTTCAACACCTCACCCGTCTCCGGCGGCGTGAAGATCGCGAAGTCGCGCGGCGTGACGATCACCGATTCGGCGCTGCTGCGCAACGACGGCCCGGGCGTCTGGCTCGACCAGTCGGTGTACGACGTGCGCATCACCGGTTCCGACATCATCGAGAACAGGGGAGCCGGGGCATTCCTCGAGCTCTCGCAGAAGATCGACTTCGTCAACAACCTCGTGCTGCGGAACGTGGGCAACGGCGTCAAGATCAACAACACCGGTGGCGTGAATCTGTGGAACAACACGATCATCGGTGGCGACCGTGCGGTCAACATCGTGCAGGACAGCCGAAGCGCGACGGATGCGTCGGTGCCGGGTCACAACGCTCGACGCCCGTTCCCGGATCCGACGATGCCGTGGCTGATCCGCGACATCTCGATGGGCAACAACGTCATCGGTGAGAGTGCGGGCAACTGCACGGTGTGCGTCGAGGACTACACGCACCGGTACACCCCCGCGCAGCTCAACATCCGCTCCGACGGCAACGTGATCCAGCGCAACAGTGCGGCTGCCCCGAGCTGGTTCGTCATCTGGTCGCGCGGCACGGCCAACGTCAACCCCTACGTGTTCTCGACGTGGGCGACGTACCGCAGCACCACGGGCCAGGACGCGAACTCGACCGCGGTCGAGGGGCGCGCGGTGACCGATCGCTCGGGAAAGCTGCTCGCCGGAGTGACAGCGAAGGCTCGCACGATCCCCGCCCTGGTCGCGACGCTCCTCGGTTCCACGACACCGACCATCGGGGCCCGCTTCCCCTGATCCGTTCTCATACAGGGAGAGGCCGGGGTGCACATGCACCCCGGCCTCTCTCGTCTTCTGCTGTGTTGCGGTGCGCCTACTGTGCGGGTCCCGCCCAGAAGTCGTCGTAGGTGTAGACGACCGGCACTGCCGTCGCGCTACTCGAGACGTAGCTGTTCACTCCCACGTAGCCGGCGGTCTGCAGCGAGGCCGTCGCGTCCGTCGCGGTCAGCGCCCACGCGGTTGGCTCGGTGGACGAGGTACGCCACACCTTCGCCTTCAGCGTGGTCGGGTTGGTTCCGGTCACCTGGAACCGGACGCTCAGCTGGTCGGCGGTCGTGACGGTGAGTCCCGGAATGGTCGTCGACGACAAGACCGTCTCGACCCCGCCGATCGTCTTCGTCAGCCACAGCGACACGACACCGTTCGATGCCACGCGGAACTTCGCGCGGTAGTCGTTGGCGTTGTCGATCTGGCGTCCGAGAGCCGAGAAGTAGAATCCGCCACCGGTCGACGGCTGGTTGAACGCCAGCGTGAACCGCTCCTCGGTGTTCGTCGACGGCGTGGAGCCGGCGAGCGATGCCGAGTAGTTGTTGCCGGCGGACAGCGTGACCGTGCCGCCGGTGCCGTTGACGCCGAACTTGCTGAGGGCGGTCGCGCTGCTCGGGAACATCGTCCAGGGGCCGCCCGTCGTCGTCGCCGTGCCCCAGCCGTTGGTGGCCGTGCGGGTGAAGGCATCCTGCGCCCACACCTGCGGGGCTGCGACCGTGACCGTCTTCGTGGCGGTGCCGGTCGCTCCTCGGTCATCCGTCACCGTCAGGGTCACGGTGTACGTGCCCCCGGCGGCGTAGGTGCGTGATGCGGTCGCACCTGTGCCTGTGGTGCCGTCTCCGAAGTCCCAGGCGTACGAGGCGATCGTTCCGTCAGCGTCTGCGGAGCCTGCGGCGTTCACGGATGCCGCGAGGTTCGCCACCGACGTCGTGAACGCGGCGGTCGGCGCCTGGTTCTGTGCGACCGTGACCTCGTGCGTCACCGTCGAGGTGCCGCCCCGGTTGTCGGTCACGGTGAGCTTCACCGTGTAGGTGCCGGCACTCGCATAGGTGTGCGAGGTCGTCGCGCCCGTCTCGATCGCTCCATCGCCGAACTCCCAGGCGTACGACTCGATCGTGCCGTCAGGATCCGTCGAGGTGGTGGCGTTCGCCGTGACCTTCAGCAGATCCGTCACGGTGGTGAAGGCGCCGGTCGGGTCCTGGTTCGGAGCCAGCGTCGTCGTCACGGTGCGCGTCTTCGTCGCCGTGGCGCCGTCGTCATCCGTGACGGTGAGCGATGCGGTGAACGTGCCGGCCGTGGCGTAGGTGTGCGATGCCGTCGCCCCCGTACCGGTCGCGCCGTCACCGAAGTCCCAGGCGTACGACGCGATCGTGCCGTCAGGATCGGACGAGGCCGAGCCGTCGAACGCGACCTCGAGGTGGTCGGCGGTCGCGCCGACCACGGCGGTCGGGGCCTGGTTCGGAGCCACCGTCACGGCGCGCGTGAGGGTGCTGACCAGCGATGTGCTGTCCGTCACCTTGAGCGTGATCGTGTAGGTGCCGCCCGCCGTGTAGACGTGCGAGGCGGTCGCTCCGGAGGCCAGCGCGCCGTCGCCGAAGTTCCACGCGTAGACCAGCGGGCCGCCGTCGGCGTCGGTCGAGGTGCTCGCATCGACGTCGATCTTCAGCTTGTCGGTCGCCGAGGTGAAGGCCGCCACAGGTGCTCGCCCCGGAACCGTGCGACCGCTCGCCGTGTAGTGGTCGCGCACGCTCTGCTCGGAGAGAGCGGTGGAGTACACAGCGACCTCGTCGAGCGTGCCGGCGAAGTAGTTGCTGGTGGTGCTGCCCCAGGTCCTGTCGGCGCCGATGCGCCAGTAGCCGCGATAGTTCTCGGCTCCGGCCATCGAGTTGCTGCCGACGAGCTGCGTGTCGAGCCAGAGCTTCATGCCGCCGGCGCCCTGAGTCGCCACCACGTGGTGCCACTGGCCGTCGTTGTACGCGGTCGGGGTCACGAGGGTGGTCTGCGGCTGCCCGCTTCCGAACTGAACCTTGCCGTCGCTCTGCATCACGACATGGCGGTCGTATGAGGCGCTGAGACCGCTGGTGGTGTTGCCGAACCCGATCAGCGTGCCGCCCTTGTTCGACGTCGTCTTGAACCACAGCTCGGCGCTGTAGGTGGTCGGCGCGGTCCAGGCCTCCTGAGCGACGACGAGCGCGCTCGTCCCGTTGAAGGTGGTGGCCGTGCCGGATCCGATGGCTGGCGTCTGCCCGCGCGTCACGATCCCGGCGAGGTTGCCGGTCGTGCCGCCGGCAGCCGAATCGACGATCGTGCCCGCCGCTGTCTCGTTGAGACGCCAGAACACATCCGGCTTGTCGGTCGAGACCGATGCGCCGTAGACGTCGGTCGGAGCCGGCGTCCACGACGCCGAGCGACCGCTCGCGAGGTAGTGCGACTGGATGTCGGATGCGCTCAGAGCCGTCGGGTACACCGCGACGTCGTCGATCATGCCCGCGAGTCCCGCGTTGGTCGGCTTGTTCGGGAAGCCGTTGGTCTGATCAGCGCCGATCCGCCAGTACCCGTCGTAGATCTTCGGGGAGGTGCGGGCCTGATCCCGATCGACCCGCTTGCCGTCGACGAAGAGCTGCATGCCCTCACTGCCCACGGTGCCGACGATGTGGTGCCAGTTGCCGTCGTTCACGGCGCCCCGGCTGTAGATCGTGCGGTACGAGCCGTCGTTGATCGCGAAGTTCGCGCGACCCGAGTTGTCGAGGTAGAGCACGCGGTCGGTGATGCCCGAGGTCGACGTGCCGGTGGCCGAGTCGCCGAATCCGACGATGCGTCCGCCCCGAGTGTTGGTGGTCTTCACCCAGGCTTCGACGGTCACCGCGGCGTGCGCGGCGCTGACGTCCTGCGTCGTCATCTTGGGCGAGCTGCCGCCGGCTGAGGTGATCGACGTGTTCGAGTCGTTCAGCATCGCTCCGCCGGATCCGAGCGTGAGCCCGGTCGCCGTGCCCGGTGCGTCACCCGCATCGTCGTAGAGGCGGGTTCCGGCGGCTTCGTCGAGGCGCCAGTAGTGGCTCGCTCCGTTCGCCCGCACCGCAGCGCGGTAGGCGGCGGTCGGAGTGCTCGACACCGTCACGTAGGGCGACCAGGCGCTCCACTGCACGTTGCCGTCGGCATCCTTCGCTCGCACCTGGTAGCGCACCTGCGCCCCGGGCGTCTGACCGCTGTCGGTGATGCTCAGGTTCGGCTGGCTCCAGAAACGGCCGTCCGTGCGCGTGATCGTCGCGATCTTCACCGACGGGCTGCGGAAGACGTCGTAGGTGATGGTGGCGTTGTCGCGGTCCCACACGCTCGTGAAGGGAACGCGGACGACACCGGACTCGTTCGAGTACGGAGCGGGCGTGAGGCCGGAGTTGTAGACGGGGCCCACCAGATGCGGCGAGACGGTCTTCTTGCCGAAGCGCACGAGCCCTTGCTGCGCCACATTGTTGACCTTCGGGAACTCGCCTCCGAGCACCACGTAGTTCGCGTTTCCGGTGACCGACCAGGCGGCCTGACGGGCGCTGGTGTAGGTGCCGAACTCGAGGTCGGGATACCAGTTCAGCTGCTCGGTGTACGGCAGGCCGGTGAAGTCCCAGCCGTACGCATCCTTCTTGCTGATGACCCCGGTCGGAGTGGTGCTCTCGGCGATCGCCTTCGTCCACCGCGAGCGCGGGTTGGTGTCGGGGAACGCCCCGACCACGCTGCAGTCGTGCTTGTGCGAGACGGAGTACAGCACGCCGTCCTGCGGGAAGCTGCCGTAGGTGTCGCCGAGGCAGTCGTTGAGCCAGTTGATCGAGCCCGTGTACGGGTCGGCGGCGAAGGTGCCCTCGAACGATGCTCCGGCGCCGAAGGCGTATCCGGTTCCGTAGACCTGGGTGCCGTCGGTGCTCAGGCTCGAGATCGCGCCGTTGAGTCCTGCGGTCTTGATCCGGTCGGTGGCCGCCCAGGGAAGAGCTGTGCCGGAGGCGGCGTCGATCGATGCCATGCCGTAGGCGGGCGCACCGTTGAGCGTCGTGAAGGAGCCGCCGATGATGACACGGGAGGCGTCGGGGCTCGTGAGCATGTCCCACACGAACCCGTCGCCTGCTGCAGACGGCGCCCAGGGCAGGATCGCCTTCGTGGTGGTGCTCCACGCTGCCAGCTCGCTGCGCGGCTGGCCGCCGCTGGAGCGGAAGTTGCCCCCGACGTAGACTGTGTCGCCTGCGAAGGCGAATCCACGCACCTGGCCGTCGGCGCGCGGTGCCCAGTCGAGCATCGCGCCTGTCGCGACGTCGAACGAGGCGACGTGCGCTCGGGCCTGACCGTCGACAGCGGTGAAGTCGCCGCCGAAGTAGACCGTCTTGCCATCGGGGGTGACCCTGACGACGAGGCC
>NZ_JAGGPD010000367.1 GCF_018613995.1 Microbacterium sp. ISL-103
AGCGCCACTACGACGGCCTCGTCGATGCGTCTCGCGCGAAGAACGACTACTTCCGTCTGCTCGCGCGCGACCCCGAGGTGCTCAGGGCGCGGACGCTCGTCGACAAGGACATCTTCTACAACACGGCCGAGGGGCTCCCTCGGGCCGACCGCGAGCTGTCGGCCACCGCGGCCTCGCGCCGCAACGGCTGCGTCTTCTGCGCATCGGTGCACTCGCGGTTCGCGGCTCACCACAGCAAGCGGGTCGACGACGTCGACCGGCTGCTCGACGAGGGCGTGGGCGCCGATCTCGGCGACCGGTGGAACGCCGTGGTCGCAGCCTCCGTCGCGCTGACCGACACGCCCAACGCCTTCGGCGCCGACGAGGTGGAGCAGCTGCGCGCGGCGGGACTCGACGACCTCGAGATCGCCGACGTCATCCACGGTGCCGCGTTCTTCAACTGGGCCAACCGCCTGATGCTGTCGATCGGCAGGCCCGTCGCGCCCGCCCAGCCGTGAGGCCTACGGGATCAGGATGATCTTGCCCGAGGCGGCGCCGGATTCCATGAGCTCATGGGCCTGCGCCGCTTCGGCGAGCGGCAGCTCGGGGCCGAGCTCGATCGTGAAGTCGCCCGACGCCAGCAGCTCGACTGTCGCGCCGAGCGCCTCTGCCCGCCATGCGAGCTCCTGCTCGGTGAGCGGCACGGGTGATCCGCCCGAGAACGCACGGATGCCGAACGACGCCGCATCCGGTCCTCGGACGATCGTCGCGATGCGGTCTCTGTCGGCGACGAGCTCGAGCGACACCTCGATGGCCTCATCGGTGCCGGCGCAGTCGAGGGCGACGGTCACCCCATCGGGTGCGGCCTCGCGCACGCGCTCGAGCAGACCGTCACCGTAGGCGACGGGGGTGGCGCCGAGATCGCGCAGCTGGTCGTGGCGTGCGGGGCTGGCCGTCGCGACGACGGTGGCCCCCCAGGCGACGGCGAACTGCACGGCGGCCTGACCGACCGAGCCCGAGCCGCCGTGCACGAGCAGCACATCGCCGCCCGAGAGGCCGAGCGAGCGCAGAGCCTGATAGGCGGTGCCCGCGGGGATGCCGATGCCGGCGCCCTCCGCCGCGGTCACCGAATCGGGAAGCGCGACGAGCTTCTCGATCGGCACGGCCAACAGGGTCGAGTAGGTTCCCACGGTGTCGCGGATCGCCACCCGATCACCCACCGCGAAGCCGTCGACGTCGTCGCCGAGCGAGTCGATCACGCCGGCGCCGTCGAACCCGACGGCGCGCGGCTCGGTGATCGGAGGGGAGGGGCGCTTGGCGCTGCGCAGCTTGGCGTCGATCGGATTGGCCCCTGCCGCGTCGATGCGCACCACGGCCTCGCCGCTGAGCGCGATCGGGTCGGGAACCTCGATCAGGTGCAGCACATCAGGAGAACCGAACTCTGTGTAGACGATCGCGCGAGCCATGCCCACAGGCTACCCCCGCGCGGCGAGCACCTTCATGATCCGCTGCGCAGAGACGGGCTGTGCGGTGCCGAGACGCTGCGCGAACACGCTCACGCGGTACTCCTCGAGCAGCCAGCGCGCCTCGACGAGTGCGGGGGTCGCACCCGAGGCGAGCGGGATGCTGCCTCCGGCATCCTCGAACGCCTTCGCCATGCGCTCGTACTCGCTCATCCGGGTGCGGTCCTTGCCCGGTTCGTTCGCCAGCGTCCTGAGCCGTTCGAGCATCCCGTCGAGGTACCGGGGGAAGTGCGCGAGCCGGTCGACTCCGGCTGCCGACACGAAACCGGGGTGCACCAGGCCTGCGAGCTGCGTGCGAATGTCGTTCAGGGGACCGAGCAGCGCCAGGGAGTTCTGCGACCTGATGCCGCGCTCGACGTCGCGGGTCTTGGTGAGGATGCGCGCGACGAGAGAGACGCACGCGAAGAGCTGGTCGACGAGCGAGGCCGAGACCGCGTCGCGCACCCGCTCGAACTCGGCCTGGGTGCGCACGATGCCGCCGGGTGCCATGCGGTCGATCCCGTTCTGCACGACCGCGGCCCTGCAGTCCTCGATGAGCGCTGCAGCCGACTGATACGGCGAGGCCGCGAGCGCCAGCTTCTCCTGGCTGGTGAGGTGCTGCTGCACGTACGACGACGGCGAGGGCACGCCGAGCAGCACGAGGCGCAGCACGCCGGCGCGGGTGGCGGTGGTGGCGGCCTCGGCTGTGGCCTCCACGCGCACCGAGGCGGTCTTGCCCTGATCGATGACCGCCGGATACCCGCGCACCACCCCTCCGGCGACCCGGGTGTCGAGCACGTCGGGCAGATCTCCGAAGGTCCAGCCGGTGAGGCCGTCCTTCTCGATCGACGCGGGGCCCGCTGCGGGCTGCGGGCCGTTCGCGGGGCCGGGGCGGCGCGGCGGTGCGGCGATCGATCGGGCGACACTGCTGCGGGCGCGGTCGGCCAGCTGCATCTGCAGCGCGCTCAGATCGCGGTCAGATCCGGCGATGCGGCCCCGCTCGTCGACGGCGCGGAAGTTCATGCGCAGGTGCGCGGGCACGCGATCGTCCTCGAAGTCGGCGGCCGACACGAGCTGATTCGCGAGCGGCTGGATGAGGCGCGCGAGCGCCTCCTTGAGCGTGCGGTTCGGGCGGCCGCCGTGCGATTCCGGGCCGTCTGCGGCGAGTTCGGCGCCGAACTTGTCGGCCCAGTCGGCAGCGGGCACGACATGACGCCGGATCGCCTTGGGGAGTGCGCGCAGCAGACCCGTGACGAGTTCGGCCCGCAGCCCCGGCACCTGCCAGTCGAACCCCGTGTCCTCGATCTGCGCCAGAAGGGGCAGCGGGATCACGACGCTGACGCCGTCGTCTGCGGCTCCCGGCTCGAACCGGTAGGCGAGGCCGAGCACCTGGTCGCCCTGCGTCCACCTCGTGGGGAACTCGCTCTGATCGGCTCTGCCCTCGTCGTCGAGCAGGTCGGCCTCGCGCATCACGAGCAGCTTCGGGGTCGCCGCCAGCGCCTCTCGCCACCACTTCTCGAACGAGCGCACGTCGAAGACGTCCGTCGGGATCCGCTCGTCGTAGAAGCGGAAGACGGCCTCGTCGCCGGCGAGGATGTCGCGTCGCCGCTCGCGTTCCTCGAGCTTCTCGAGGCGCTTGCGCAGTTCGGCGTTGCTTCGCCAGAACGCGCTGACCCGCTTGTCGATGCGCGTCGGGTCCCACTCGCCCTCGACCAGGGCATGCCGCACGAACATCTCGCGGGACGCCGCCCTGTCGATGCGGGCGAACTGCACGCGGCGGCGGGGGATGATCTCGACCCCGAACAGCGTCACCTTCTCGTAGGCGACCGCGGCGCCGGCGTCCTTCGACCAGTGCGGCTCGGTGACCTGGCGCTTGGCGAGGTCACCCGCGAGCGCTTCCGCCCATGCCGGATCGATCGCGGCGACCGTGCGGGCATAGGTGCGCGAGGTCTCGACGATCTCGGCGGCCATGACCGCCTGCGGAGCCTTCTTGCGCAGTGCCGATCCGGGGAAGATCGAGAAGCGGATGCCACGCGCGCCGCGGTACTCCGCCATCCGCTTCTTCTTGGGGTCCAGGCCCTTGCCGGTGTTGCGCTCGTCGAGGATGCCGATCTGCGACAGGAGGCCCGCGAGCAGCGCGCGGTGGATCGCATCGGGGTCGGCGGTCGCGGATCGCGAGGAGTCCTTCTCTCTCACCAGCGACCGCAGCTGACGGTGCACGTCGAACCACTCGCGCACCCTGACGTAGTTGAGATGCTCCGAGCGGCACAGGCGACGGAAGGCGCTCGAGCCGAGTTCGCGCTGCTGCTCTCTGAGGTGGTTCCAGAGGTTCAGGATCGACAGGAAGTCGCTCGTCGGGTCGGCGAAGCGCGCGTGCATGCGGTCGGCCTCGTCGCGCACGCTCTGCGGTGCCTCCTGAGACGGGCGCTCGCGCACATCCTGGATCGACATCCCCGCGACGATCGCGAGCACGTCGCGTGTGACGTCGGCTGCGCCGGGGCGTCCTGCTTCGATCAGCATGCGGGCGAAACGGGGGTCGATGGGGATTCGCGAGATGTCGCGGCCGATGCGGGTGAGGCGCGGTGTGTCGCCGCTGCCCGTGACGGCGCCGAGCTCGGTGAGCAGGTCGACCGCCGCCTTGACGCCCCGGGAGTCGGGCGGGGTGAGGAAGGGAAACGCGGTGATGTCGCCGAAGCCGAGCGACAGCATCTGCAGGATGACCGAGGCGAGCGACGTCCGCAGGATCTCGGGTTCGGTGAACTCCGCTCTCTTGTCGAAGTCCTCCTCGCTGTAGAGGCGGATCGCGATGCCGTCGCTGGTGCGGCCGGCGCGGCCGGAACGCTGGTTCGCCGAGGCCTGCGAGATCGCCTCGATCGGTAGCCGCTGCACCTTCGAGCGGTTGCTGTAGCGCGAGATGCGCGCGGTGCCGGTGTCGATCACGTAGCGGATGCCCGGCACGGTGAGGCTCGTCTCGGCGACGTTCGTGGCGAGCACGACGCGGCGGCGCACCCCGGCCACGCGGCTCTTCTCGAACACCCGATGCTGCTCCGCAGCCGACAGCCGCCCATACAGCGGCAGCACCTCGGTGGGGGAGCGGTCCTTCGAATACGCGCCGCGCACGGCATCCGCCGCATCCCTGATCTCGGCTTCGCCGGGGAGGAAGACCAGCACGTCGCCCGGGTCCTCGCGGTCGAGTTCGCGCAGGGCGGCGACGATCTCCGTCACCTCGTCGGACTCCTCGGTCTCCTCCGTCTGCGCCCGATAGCGGATCTCGACGGGGAAGGTGCGCCCCGACACCTCGATGACCGGCGCGGGCTGGCCCTGCGCGGTGGCGAAGTGCCGGGCGAAGCTCTCGGGATCGATCGTCGCCGAGGTGATGATCACCTTGAGGTCGGGACGCTCGGGAAGGATCCGCACCAGGTAGCCGAGCAGGAAGTCGACGTTGAGAGAGCGCTCGTGCGCCTCGTCGATGATGATCGTGTCGTAGCGGCGCAGCAGTCGGTCGCGATGGATCTCGTTGAGCAGGATGCCGTCGGTCATGAGCGCGATGCGCG
>NZ_JAGGPD010000368.1 GCF_018613995.1 Microbacterium sp. ISL-103
GGAGTCATGCCCGACGTACGACACTGGCGCCACGATGACACCGCACGGTTCCTGCGGGTGCCGGGAGCGGATGACGACAAATACTCCCGCGGGGTGGTGGGCCTGCGCACCGGCTCGTCCGCCTACCCGGGTGCCGCTGTGCTCGGCGTGGAGGCCGCATGGCGTGCAGGAGCGGGTTTCGTCCGATATGTCGGAGAGGGCCGAGCCGCGGACGCGGTGATCGCCCGGCGCCCGGAGACCGTGGTCAGCTCGCACGCCGCCGGTGCTCGGGTCGGCGCCTGGGTGATCGGGTCCGGAACGGATGCCGCGAGCCGCAGCCGCGACGAGGAGCGCGAACTGCGCGACCTGCTCGATGGCCCCGCCCCGGTGGTCGTCGACGCGGGCGCGCTGGATCTGGCGCCGGGAAGTCGGGCACCTCTCGTGCTGACGCCGCACCGACGGGAGTTCGAGCGCCTGCAGGACCAGCTGGGGTCCGCGGCCGATGACGACCGCGTGAGCGCTGTCGCCCGTGTCGCGGCCGAACTCGGAGCCACTGTCCTGCTGAAGGGCGCGCAGACGCTGATCGCCGACGCGGATGGAGCCGTCATCCGGGTGGAGGCAGGGACCGGGTGGCTCGCCACAGCGGGCACCGGCGATGTCCTCGGCGGCGTGCTCGGAGCACTGCTCGCGGGAAACGCCGACGCTGCGACGGCCGAGGTCGCGGCGGCCGCGGCGTGGCTGCACGGCCACGCCGGCCGGATCGCTTCCGGCGTCAGCGCTCAGGGCGGTGGGCCGGGGCATCCGATCGTCGCCCTCGATGTCGCCGAGGCGCTGCCCCGCGCGATCGCGGACGTCATCGCGTGAGCCGCACCTCGACGATGCGACTCGTCGCACTCTGGAGCGCCTTCGTCGTCGTGCATGTCGTCACGGCGATCACCGGCTGGCTGTATCCGAGTCAGCCGATGGGCGACGTCGTGCTGGTGTACGAGCCCTGGTCGGCTGCGGCCCTGTCGGGTGGGGAGATCGTCGGCGTCACAGAGACATGGGTCTACCCGCAGCTCGCGCTCGTGCCCATGCTGATCGCGAAGATCATGTCGACTCCGCTCATCGCGGTGCTGGGCGCATCAGAGGCCTACCTGATCGCCTGGGCGGCGCTCGTCACGGTGCTCGACACGATCGCCTTCGCCGTGCTCGTCGGTCGCGCGCCGTCTCGCCCGCGACGCGTCGCGGCCTGGTTCTGGGTGGCGGCCCTGCTTCTGCTGGGACCGATCGCGATGTACCGGATCGATGCGATCACCGTGCCGATCGCGGTGATCGGCGGGCTCTGGCTCACCCGTCGTCCGGCGGTCGCTGCGGTGCTGCTCGCCATCGGCGCCTGGATCAAGATCTGGCCGGGAGCCCTGCTGCTCGGTGCGATCGTCGCGGTCCGAACGCGGATGCGGGTGATGCTCACCGCGGCCGCGGTGTCGGCATGCATCGTCGTCGTGCTGTTCCTCGTCGGCGCCGACGGCGAGATCTTCGGCTTCCTGACCGAGCAGACCGGACGCGGCCTGCAGATCGAAGCGGTCGCCGCGACCCCGTTCCTCTGGCTCGCGATGACGGGAGCCGCCCGTATCGAGTACAGCTTCGACATCCTGACGTTCCAGATCAGCGCCCAGGGGGCGGATGCCGTCAGCGCGGTGCTCACTCCGCTGATGGGGCTCGTCGTCATCGGGGTCACGGTCGTCGGCGCTCTCAAGGCGACGAGGGGAGCGACGTTCGCCCGTCTGTTCCCTCCGCTCGCGCTGACTCTGGTCGCTGCGCTGATCGTGCTGAACAAGGTCGGCTCACCGCAGTTCCAGACATGGCTGATCGCGCCCGTCGTGCTGTGGCTGGTCCTCGACCGCACGAGGGCCGCGGTGCCCGCTGCGATCGTGTTGGGCCTGTGCGCCCTGACGTGTCTCGTGTACCCGCTCACGTACGATGCGCTTCTGCGAGCCGAGCTGCTTCCGGTCGTGATCCTGACGCTGCGCAACATCCTGCTCATCGTGGCCCTCGTCGTCGGCGTCCGAGCCGTCGTCCGGGTGCCCGCCCCTCGTCCGACAACCCACCGGGAGTGAACCCATGCTGATCGCCTTCTCCGTCGCACCGAGCGGCGTCCCCTCCGACGGATCCGAGCGCTCCGACGCGTCTGTCCACGACGCGGTCGCCGCCGCCGTCCGAGTCGTGCGGGAATCCGGTCTGCCCCACCGCACCACGAGCATGTTCACCGAGGTCGAGGGGCCCGACTGGGACACGGTGATGGACGTCGTCAAGCGAGCCACCGAGGCGGTGATGCCGTTCGGGTCGCGGGTGTCGCTCGTGCTCAAGGCCGACATCCGCCCCGGATACTCCGGCGAGCTCGACGCGAAGATCGAGCGACTCGAGGCGGCGATCGACGAAGCGGACTGACTCTGCCGGCAGGGGTGGAGAGGGGCATCCCACCGCGCGACGCCCGGCGCGTTCGCCACCGCGTAGACTCGACGGGTGAATCCCTCGACTGAATCGAGGGGTGCGGCGAAGTGGGCGCTCCTCTCCCTCGCCATCGGCAGTTTCGGCATCGGCATGACCGAGTTCGTCGTCATGGGCCTGCTGCCCAACATCGCCGACGAACTGCTGCCCACCCTCTCGGCGAGCAGCCCGGAAGACGCTCTGAGCCAGGCCGGCTGGCTGATCTCGCTCTACGCTCTCGGCGTCGTGATCGGTGCTCCCACGATCGCAGGGTTCGTCGCCCGATACCCCCGCCATCGCGTGATGATCGCGCTGGCGCTGGCGCTGACCGTCTTCAACGCGCTCACGGTGTTCCTGCCGACCTTCGAGCTCGTCGGCGCCTCGCGATTCCTCGCAGGTCTCCCGCACGGCGCGTACTTCGGGATCGGCGCGCTCGTCGCCGCAGATGTCATGGGTCCGGGCAACCGTGCCAAGGGCGTGGCCTTCATCCTCACCGGTCTGACCGTCGCGAACGTCGTGGGAGTGCCCCTGGGCACCTTCCTCGGCCAGCTCTGGGGATGGCGGGCGGCGTTCGCCGTCGTGACGATCGTCTTCGCCCTCGCGACCGTGTGCATCGCCTTCTTCGTTCCGAAGCACCCCGGATCTCCGGGGCGGACGATGCGCGAAGAGCTCGGTGTCTTCCGCATCCCTCAGGTCTGGTTCACGCTCGGTGTCGGTGCCATCGGTTTCGGCGGGTTCTTCGCCGTGTACAGCTACATCGCACCCCTGGTGACCGAGGTCGCAGGCTCTCCCGAGTGGGCGGTGCCGATCGTCCTGGTGCTGATGGGACTCGGGATGACGGCGGGCAACCTCGTCGGCGGCCATCTCGCCGACATCGACCTGCGTCGAACACTGCTCTTCGGACTCGCGGCGATGGCCGTCGTGTTCGCCCTCCTCGCGGTGCTGGCGTCCTGGATCGTCACCCTGGCGCTCCTCGTGCTCGTCGTCGGGTTCGTGTCGTCGGTGCTCAGCCCCACGATCCAGACCCGGCTGATGGACGTCGCCGGGGACAACCAGTCGATCGCCGCCGCGATGAACCACTCCGCCCTGAACATCGGCAACAGCCTCGGCGCGTTCCTCGGCGGCAGCGTGATCGCCGCCGGGTGGGGGTTCGTCGCTCCGTCGTGGACGGGTGCGGCGCTCGCCGTCGCGGGGCTCGTGATCGCTCTGCTGTCGTACCGCTCGGAGGCGCGGAAGCCGGCGTTCGCCTCTGTGTGAGCGGAATGCGGCGGCCGTAGGGTGAGGATGTGACCGAACTCGACGCCCTCCCCGTCGCCGGGACCGCCGTGCTGCTGCGCCCCGAGGCCGACGGCTTCACCGTGCTGTTCATGCGTCGACCGGAACGCGGATCGTTCGCCGGCGCGTGGGTGTTTCCCGGAGGCAAGGTCGAGCCCGCCGACCGGCGCGAGGGTGCCGATGAGGGCGACGATGCCCGACGCGCGGCGATTCGCGAGACGGCCGAAGAGGTCGGACTCGTCATCAGCGATCCGGTGCTGCTGTCGCGGTGGCAGCCTCCTGCCCAGGCGCCCGTGCGGATCCGGACCTGGTTCTTCCTCGCCGAGGCACCGGACGGCGAGCTGCGGTTCAGTGCGGAAGAGGTCGCCGACGCGGTGTGGCTGAGCCCCGCCGACGCGCTGTCGAGGCATGCAGCGGGGGAGTGGACGCTCTTCCCGCCGACCTGGGTGACGCTGCATCAGCTGAGCAGGTTCGAGTCCGTCGAGCAGGCGCTCGCGTCGGCCGGGGTGGCCCGGCACTTCTCGACCCGTGTGGTGCAGACCCCTCAGGGT
>NZ_JAGGPD010000369.1 GCF_018613995.1 Microbacterium sp. ISL-103
AGTGAGGATCGTCTGCTCGCCCTGCAGAAGAAGGCGACCCAGCTCGGGCCGTCGTCGATGACCACCATGATCGATGAGGGTCTGCCACTCGGGCCGGTGATCGACGGCGACCTTCTCGTACGTCCGACCCCTGAATCTCTGCGTGCCGGCGTCGGTGCCGACAAGCCGCTCGTGATCGGTGCAGCCGACGACGAGTTCACCATGGCGTTCACGGGCAGCGCTGCGAAGGCGCTCCGATGGGTGCCGCAGGCGGCTCTTCTGAATCGGCTCGGGCTGCCCAAGGGCATCCGGGCCGAGTATCTCGCCGCGAATGCCGACGTCGCCCGTCTCGGCAAGGCGCGGCTCGCGGGGCGGGTGCTCACCGACCGGATGTTCCGCGCCACAGTGCCGCGCATCGCCGCCGACCGAGGTGACGCACCGACCTGGCTCTACCGGTTCTCATGGCCGTCCGGGCACTTCGGCTTCGCGGAGCACTGCCTCGACGTGCCCTTCTTCTTCGACTGCCTCGACGGCCCGTCGATGGAGGCGCTGGCGGGCCCGAACCCGCCGCAGCAACTCGCCGACGAGCTGCACGGTGCCGCCGTCGCCTTCGTCACCACGGGCGATCCGGGCTGGACGCCGCACCAGGGGGATGCCGGGATCGTGCGCGTCTACGACCGGCCCACCCGCGACGTCGCCGATGCGTACGCGTCGGTGAAGGCGCTGCTCTGACCTGAGCGGGCATGCGATGAGGTCGAGCGCCTCGCTCAGCCCACCCGGTAGGCGCGGTAGCGCACGGCATCCGCCTGTCGCTGCGCCGCCGAGAGGAACAGCGAGCGCTGCAGGTGGGCGAGCGCGGGAGCCGCCGTCTCGATCTGCACCGTGGTGCGGAAGTAGTACGAGCCGGGATCGACGTCTTCGCCGCGGCGCAGCTGCTCGAGCACGTCGGGGGTTCCTGTGCGCAGCCCCTTGGCGTGCAGCAGTAGCAGGTCGCCGTCGGTGGTGCGCGCCGAGTAGCGTCCGTCGATCTCGATCGTGCCGTCGGGGCGGACGATCTGCCAGTCGGCGCCGCCGGGCAGGATCTCGGCGTCGACGGCGCCGGTGACGCGGCCGCCGAGGATCGGCACCACGCGACGGTGACCGACGCTCGTGCCGCCGTGGTCTTCGAGCGGACCGAGATCGACGGTCACGTCGAAGGCGAACTCGAAGATCGGCACCGGAAGCAGCTCGTGCAGGTCGGGAGTGCCCGCGCCGTCGACGCTCATGCGACCGGGGTGAGCGACGCGCGCTCGTTCAGGACCGACGGCAGGAATCCGGCCGCGGTCTTGTAGTCGGTGGCGATCTGCTCGCGTTCGGCGTGCGGGATCACGCTGTCGATGTCGTCGAAGCCCTCGGGAGCCCGCTCGGCCGCGAGCTGCATCACGCGCTCGGGGCCAGTTGCGCGGGTGCCCGCGAGCAGGGCCGTCATGGCAGGGCGTCGAGCATGCTCGTATCCGGCGAGCGCCTCGTCTACATCGCCGGCGGAGGCGAGGTGGAGGGCGAGGGTGCGCGCGTCGAGGATCGCCTGGGATCCGCCGTTCGACCCGTTGGGGTACATCGCGTGTGCGGCGTCGCCGAGCAGGGTCGTGCGGCCGAACGTCCACTGCGGCAGCGCGTCGCGGTCGACCATGGGGTATTCGAGGATCTCGTTGGCCGTGGCGATAGCGGTCGGCACGTCGAGCCAGTCGAAGTTCCAGTCGCGGAAGAGCTCGGCGATCGGTGCGGGGTCGATGGCCCTGTTCCAGTCGGCCTCTCCGGTGCCGCCGACGCGGCGTTCGGCGATGAAGTTCACCAGCATCCGCCCGTCGGCATCTGCGGGAGCGAGGGGATACGCGACGAACTTCTGGTCGGCGTCGCCGGCCATGATCATGGTGCGGCCGTCGAGGAAGGCCGGAATCCGCGTCACTCCGCGCCACAGCGTGAGGCCTCCCCACGGCGGTGCGCCCTCGGTCGGGTAGCGCAGAGCACGCAGAGCGGAGTGGATGCCGTCGGCGCCGATGATGACGTCAGCGGTGACCTCGGCCGTGCCGTCGGCGGTCGCGAAGGTCGCCGTCTCGGTGCCGTCGTCGTTGCTCGTGACGCCGACGAGACGGTGATCGAGGCGGATGGGTTCGGCGAGACGCGCCTCGGCGAGGTCGCGGAGAGCGAGCTGCAGGCGACCGCGGTGCACCGACAGCTGCGGCCAGCGGTAGCCGGCGTCGAGGCCGCGTGGCTCGTGCCAGATCGGCTGCCCGAGCCGGTTGTAGTACGCCAGCGTGCGCGGTTCCACGCCCAGTTCGGCGATGGTGTCGGCGATGCCGAGCTCGGTCAGTTCACGCAGCGCGTGCGGCAGCAGGTTGATGCCGACGCCGAGCCCGCGGATCGCGGTGCTGCGCTCGTAGACGGTGACGTCGTGCAGTCCGGCCTCGTGCAGGCTGATCGCTGCGGCGAGTCCGCCGATGCCTGCGCCGACGATGATGATCTTCATCGATCTCTCCTGATCTGTGCTGCGGTGTGGAGCAGCGGGTGAATGGGTGATGAGCGCGGCGGCTCTCAGTCGCGCATGTGCACGACGGTGCCGCCGACGACCGTGACGGCGGTGCCGACGCTGATGAGCGCCTCGGTCGGGATCGCGAACGGATCGACGGTCGACACCGTGATGTCAGCACGGGCGCCGACGCGCAGCATCCCTCCTCCGCCGAGCACGAGTTCGGCGGAGCCGCTCGTGTACGCGGCGAGAGCCTCGGTGAGGGTGAGCCGCTGGGTGGCATCGAGCGGTTCGCTCGGCTGCCCGTCTGGCCCGGGGAGCGTGCGGTTGACGGCCACGTGGATCGCGAGCCAGGGGTCGGCGGGCGACACGGGCCAGTCCGATCCCATCGCGATCGCGGCGCCGCTGTCGGCGATCGCCCGGAACGGATAGCCGGCGCGCATGCGGGCGTCGCCGATCATCGGCACGACGGCCGGATCGACGGCAGCCCACAGTCCCTGGATGTTCGCGGTGATGCCGAGCGGTCCGAAGCGACGGGCGTCGTCGGGATGCACCATCGACAGGTGCGCGAAGTGGTGGCGCTGGCCGGTGCCGTTGGCGTGTCGAGCGGCTTCGACGGCGGCCAGCGCGACGCGCACTCCGCGGTCGCCCATGATGTGCAGGTGCATCGCGAAGCCCTTGGCGTCGAGCGAGACGACGAGCGCTTCGAGCGCCTCGGCATCGATGTGCAGCTCTCCGCTGCCCGCATGACTGCAGTACGGCTCGAGCAGCGCCGCGGTCTCGCCATGGGGCACGCCGTCGACCATCGCCTTCGCGGTCGACGTGTCGAAGCCGGCCGCGGCGTTGACTGCTCGGAGCGCGACGAAGCGCTCGACCAGCGCCGGCACCTGAGCAGCCGTGGTGCCAGGAGGCACCCACAGTGCGCCGGACGTGCGACTGCGCAGCGCCCCGTCGGCGATCGTCGCGAGGTACGCCGCCGTGCAGTCCGCCTTGCCGTTGTACTCGCCGAGGATCGCCTCGTGCCAGCCCGTGATGCCGAGCGTCCACAGGAACTCCTGCGCGTTGAGAAGTCCGGCGGCGATCTCGGCATCCGTCGTCGCGGGGATCACCCGCCCGACGAGCTCGGCCGCCGTCTCGTTGAGGTACCCGGTGGGGTCGCCCTGCTCGTCGTGATGGATGTGCCCGTTCGGGGGCGCGGGCGTCTCGCGGTCGACCCCGGCGAGCTCCAGCGCGCGCGAGTTGACCCACAGGGTGTGGTGCCCGGCATCGCTCAGGGCGACCGGTCGGTCGGGCACGATCGCGTCGAGCATCTGCCTGGTCGGATGCGGGAACAGCTCATGGCTCCAGCCGCCGCCGGTGATCCACTCGGCATCCGTCGCGTCTGCTGCGGCCACGATCAGCGACAGCGTCTCGTCGACGCTCGTGGCCGTGGTCAGGTCGCAGCTGAGTCTTTCGACGCCGGCGAAGGCCGCGTGGATGTGCGCGTCGACGAACCCGGGCAGGATGCCGCCACCCGCCGCCTCGATGATGCGGGTGTCGGGGCCCGCGAGCGCGAGGATCTCGGCATCCGTGCCGATCGCGATGATGCGCTCGCCGCGGATGGCGACGGCCGTGTCGGCGGTGCCCATGCGTCCGTCGAACACGCGGCCGTCGACGATGCACACGTCGGCGAGGGAAGTGCGGGTCATGGTCGTGCCTCTCGTCGGTGCGGCTGCGCCGCTCGGGTTCTGCTCGTCGATCATCTCGTCACACCACTCGGAACACGCGGATGACGACCTGGTCGTCTCCGGGGCGGGCGTAGCCGACGAACTGCGACTCGGCGAGCCAGCGCAGCGAGTGCTCATCCGTCTGGAACACGAACGCGGTGCGGTAGTACAGATCCTGTTCGGAGGGCTGCCCGCCCGCCTCGAACTGCGCGATGGCAGCCTCGTTCGCGCGCCAGTAACCGCGGTTCACGACGTCGACGAGGTGCCCGTCGATCTCGATCAGGTAGTGCGCGTCGAGCTGGGTGGTCACGCCGTGGTCGACCCACCAGTCGCCGCCGCCGGGCACCACGCGTCCCTCGACGCGCGGGCCGGAGAGAGTGCCGCCCGTTATCGCGGTGAAGTGCAGCTGGCCGCCCTCGCCCCGACCGATCCGCTGGGGTGGGGTCACGTCGACCTGCAGCTCGAAGCAGTACTCGAACGCGGGGGTCATCAGCTCGGTGTCGGTCATCGCCGTCTCCTCTTGGTCGGTCTGTCGAGCCCGATCGTGGGAATCGGGGTCGTGCGCACAGGAATGCGCCGCTGCGGCACCCAGCCGTCGCCGGGAATCGAATCGAGCAGCAGTCGGGTGTATTCAGCCTGGGGGTTGTCGAGCACGGTTCCGGTATCACCGCGTTCTTCGATGCGACCGTTGCGCATCACGATCACCTCGTCGCACAGACGGCGGATGACGGTGAGATCGTGGGTGATCATCAGCAGGGCGACGCCGGTGTCGAGACGGATGCGCTCGAGCAGTGACAGGATCTCGACCTGCGTCGTGACATCGAGCGCCGACACGGCTTCGTCGAGCACGAGGAGGCGAGGCTCGGCAGCGAGTGCTCGTGCGATCGCGACGCGCTGTCGCTGGCCGCCCGAGAGCGATCGGGGTCGAGCGTCGAGCAGAGCGGCATCGAGGTGCACCGACTCCATCAGCGCCGACACCCGTGCCGAGAGGGCCGCGCGGTCGTCGTCGCGGCGGTGCACCCGGATCGCCTCGACGAGGCACTGCCGCACGGTCTGGCGCCGGTCGAGCGACTGATACGGATCCTGGAACACCATCTGGACGGTCTTCGCGCGAGCGCGGCGTTCGGCACCCGAGCCGGCCGGCGTGCTCCAGTCGGCGCCGTCGACCCGCACGGTGCCGGTGTCGGCGCGTTCGAGGCCGCAGATCACGCGGGCGGTGGTCGACTTGCCGGAGCCGGATTCGCCGACGATGCCGAGAGAGCCACCCGCCGCGAGCGCGAACGACACGTCGTCGACCGCGGTGAGGATGTCGTGGCCGCGACCGTGCGCCGCGCGCACACGGAAGGACTTCTTCAAGCCCTCGACACGCAGCAGGGGGTCGGTCACCCCAGTCGGTTCCGACGCTGCAGCGGGAGGCGCCAGGGGCACGGCGTCGAGCGAGGCCGACATCAGGATGCGCGTGTAGTCCTCGCGAGCATCCGCCCGCATGCTCGCACCGTGCAGCGTCTCGATCGTGCGTCCCTGCTTCATGACGACCACCCGATCGCACACGGCTCCGGCGAGGGCCAGGTCGTGCGTGATGAAGAGCAGCGACAGGTCGCGGTGGCGGCGCAGGTCGCCGATCACCGCCATGACCTCCTCCTGCGTCGTCACGTCGAGGGCCGTGGTGATCTCGTCGGCGAGCAGCAGTCGAGGATCCATCGCGAGCGTCGAAGCGATCATCACCCGCTGCAGCAGCCCGCCCGACAGCTCGGCGGGCCGCTGTCGAAGGCGGCGGGCAGGAGAGGGCACTCCCACCTCGTCGAGCAGCTCGACGGCGCGGCGGTCAGCGGCATCCTGGGTGAGCCCGGCGACGGTGACCAGCGCCTCGGTGAGGAAGTCGCCGATCGTTCGCAGCGGGTTCAGATGTGCACGTGGCGTCTGGAACGCCATGCCGATGCGCAGCGCCCGCAGCTCGCGGCGCCCTCGCTCGTCGAGGGCTGCGAGATCCTGTCCCTCGACGCGGATCGTGCCCGCCGTGGTGAAGCTCTCGGGCAGCAGGCCGGCGATCGCGCGCACGCTGAGGGTCTTTCCCGACCCCGACTCACCGACGAGGCCGACCGATTCGCCGAGGGCCACGTCGAGCGTGCAGTCGTGCACCAGGGTGCGCGGGCCGTCGGGCGTCGGCATCCCGATCTCGAGACCCTGCAGCTCAAGCACCGGTGCCGTCATCGTTCCTTCTCCTCTGCCCAGGTGGTGGTGCGGGCGCCGATGATGCCGACGGCGAGCACGGTGATGACGATCAGCAGTGCCGGGAACAGCGACTGCTCGGGAGCACCCGCGAGGATCGCGGCCTGCCCGCCGGCGATCATCGAGCCCCAGTCGGCGGCGGGCGGCTGCTCGCCGAGGCCGAGGAACGAGATCGCCGCGAGGTCGAGCATCGCGTAGCCGAATCCGATCGTGGCTTGGGCTGCGACCACCGGGATCAGCGCGGGGATCAGGTGACGGAAGCAGATGGCGGCGCTCGAGACGCCCTGCACCCGCAGCGCCGCGATGTACGGTCGACCCAGTTCCCGCGAGGCGGCCGTCTGGGTCAGGCGCGCGACGACCGGGATGTACGCGATCGACAGTGCGGCGACGGGGGCGACGAGGCCCTTGCCGAACATGGCGACCGCGAGCACCGCGAGCACCAGGCCGGGGATCGCGAAGATCACATCGATCACGCGAGCGATCGTGCCGCGCACGAGACCGCCGAACCAGGCCGAGGTGATCGCGAGCGTCAGACCGAGCGTCGTGGAGAGCGCCACGACGATCACCGGTGCCGTGACGCTCGCGGCCGCACCGACCAGCACGCGAGACAGGATGTCGCGGCCGAGGTCATCGGTGCCGAACAGGTGGTCGAGCGAGGCGGGGCCGTTGGTGGGCCCCGCGTAGAGCAGATCGGGGGAGTAGGGCGCGAGCCACCGGCCGGCGATCGCGATGACCGCGATGACCGCGAGCACGACGACGGCCACGACCACGAGAGGGTCGCGTCGTGCGAGCCGACGTGTGGCTGCGGGGATCCGACCCGCAGCGAGCTGACCGACGCTCATGCGTTTCTCCGGGTTCCCGCGCTGTCGGGGTCGATGGCAGCGGCCAGCAGGTCGGCGATCGCGTTGAGCACGACGAACAGGGCGACGAGCAGCAGTGAGACGACCTGCACGACCGGCAGGTCTTTGCGGGCGGCTGCCTCGGTGAGCAGCGAGCCGATGCCGCCGAGCCCGAAGGCCTGTTCGGCGATGGCCGAGGCGGCGAACAGCCCGGCGATCGTCGTGCCCGAGATCGCCAGGATCTGCGGCGCCGCATTGTGGAAGACGTGCCGGCGGAAGACGCGGCCCCACGGGATGCCTCGGACGCGGGCGGTCTCGACGTGCTCGGAGTGCAACTGGGCGACCAGGGCGCTGCGGGTCACCCGGCTGATGTACGCGATGAACATCAGCGCGAGCGAGACCGCAGGCAGTACCAGGTGCCAGAGTCGATCGAGTCCTTCGTCACCCGCCCCGAAGGTCGGGAACCAGCCGAGCGAGGTGGCGAAGATCCAGATCAGCAGGATCGCGACGATGAATGTCGGCAGCGCCATGCCGAGTGATGTCGTGACCGACACCACCATGTCGGTGCGGCGGCCGCTGACGGCGGCGAGGATGCCGGAGCCCAGGCCGAACACCGCGATGAGCGCGGTGGTCAGAAGCACCAGCTGGAAAGTCACCGCGAACCGCGCCCCCACGAGCTCGGCGACATCCGTCTTGTAGACGAACGACCGGCCGAAATCGCCGGTGATGACACCGCCGAGCCAGTGGAGGTACTGCAGCCAGACCGGGTCATCCAGCCGGTACTCCGCGCGGATCGCCGCGATGAGCTCCGGGGTAGGACGTGCTCCGCCCGCCAGCGTCGACACCGGGTCTCCGGGCGTCAGCAGCAGCGCCGAGAAGATGATGACGCTGGCGAGGAAGAGCGTGAGCGCGAGTCCGCCCAGCTTGCCGAGCACCGTCCTGATCATGAGGGGATCCGTTCCGTCGTCGCAGACGACTCACTCGCCGCCGAGGTGCAGCGCCCAGGGGGAGCTGTAGATCGCGACAGAGGTGGTGATGCCCGTGAGGTCGTCGGACAGGTAGGTGAGCTGGTACGCCCCGGCGAGGGTCACCTGCAGCTGATCGGGGGCGAAGATCTCTTGAGCGCTCACGAAGGCGTCGGCGGCGGTCGTGGCATCCGTCGCGGTGCGCGCCGCCTGGAGGTCGGCCGTCACCTCGTCGTTCGCGTAGCCCGACCAGTTGAAGATGCCGCCGATCTCGGCCGGCAGCATGAACAGCTGCGGGTACCCGAGCACGCCGGGAACCTCGAGGTAGCCGGTCGTGGCGACGAAGTCGATGCCGTCGCGCAGCTCGGGAGTGTAGAAGAGCGCTCCGAAGTCCGCCGGCTGACGTTCGTCGATCGTGACGGTGAGGCCGATGTCCTTCGCCGCGCTCTGGACGATGGATGCCGTCTGCGAGAACTCCTTGGCGCCGGCAGGAACTGCGAGCACCAGCGGCACCGAGGTGTCGATGCCGGATTCGGCGATCAGCTCTTTGGCCGCGTCGAGGTCGACCTCGGGGGTGGGCAGGGCGTCGTAGGCATCCTGGTAGGTGTCCTTCGCCTCCATCCCGCTCCACACGAACGGCGGGACGATCGTCTTCTGCACCTGGCCGAGGCCCTGCAGCACGGTGTCGATGTAGACGCTGCGGTCGATAGCGAGGCT